>NZ_AP027071.1:0-100107 GCF_027925085.1 Candidatus Borrelia fainii | reverse complement strand
TATTTAATTGTTAATAGTATAAAATATAATATTATTACATCCTTCCCCATTTCATACAATACAAACAAGTAAAAACCATTTTTTATTCTTTAATAACATGTTACAATTTTTTACACACACAATGAAAAATTTAATACTTATATCACTACACTTGTTTATAATACATGCCCATGCATGGGGTGAAAAATTTAATAATGAAAATATAAAACCACTACAAATAGGTATTATTCAACACAATTATATAAATTTAACTCCTTATAATCAACATTACAAATATTACGCTTTCATTGGAATAACCATGACTTACAATGAATGGATTGATTTCAATATCATCCCCATTAACTTTTATCCCCAAAATTCAACTTCATTCTCAAATGTCTATTTTACTCTATCTATTTCTTTTTATATATTGAAATATCAAATACATATATATTCTTTCATTATCAATATCTTAGTAGGTACTCAATTACCTATATCTCTTAGGACTTCTATTATTACTGGTGGAAATAATATCTCTGCTTTTCTTTTCCCGGCATTGCCTTTTGTCTCTCTTAAACTTAATATTCCAATTACTAATTTATTCTCTATCCTCTCTATATTTTCTTCTTCTCTACGTGAGTATTTTTTAGTCGATATAGCTATTACCTTTCCTATCTAATTATAACAATACTTAGTCATTTTTAATAAACATTTCCTTTATACAAAACTTAAGAATATTTACTCTTCTACATTAAGTTTTTTAAACCCTTCTGGAATAAGCACAATATCAATACCTGAATTTAATGATTTCTTAATCGCATGCTCCAAACTAAAATTATTTACAATTGCCCCCATATCATACGCATCTGTCATGATAATACTAAAGATATTCAGATTATGTCTTATAATATCCACAATATCTTTGGACATACTACTTACATCTGCGGAAATATTAGGAACAAGTACATGTCCAAGCATAATAAATTTTGCTTTCTTTCCAAAAAGAAATGGTATAAAATTATTTACCATTAAAAAATTTTTACTATAAGGTAATAAGGCCAAATCTTTATGGGTATCTACTTTTGTGCCTCCAAGTCCAGAGGAAAGTGCTTAACTACAGCAAAAACACCTTCCCTTTGTATCCCATCAATAAATGCCTCTACCATAAGACCAATATTATAAGATGAAGACCCAAAAGTTCTGCTACCTAAGGGGTTATTTGTAGCAAATTTAGCATCTGCTACAGGTGCCATATTTACATTGATACCAAGTCGTCTAAGCTGTTTGCCAAGAATTTCACCAATCTTATATGCAAGCTGAAAATCTCCAGTCTTTCCAACAGATTCCATAGCAGGAAAATTATAAACTCCCAATTTTTTATTCTCACTAGCTCTACTAACCAGTCCTCCTTCCTCATCAACAGCAATCAATATATTAGAACCAAGATGTCTTTTTATCTCTTCAATCAACTCTTTAGTTTGTTGTGCATCCTTAAAATTTTCTTTAAATAAAATAATTCCTACTGGATTTATCTTTCTTATTTCATCAAGTTTTTCTTTACTTAGTGCTTGCACAGCACTAGGATTAGCAACATTTCTAATGCCAATAAAAAAATAACGGCCCCTCAAAATGTTCTTAACATTAACTCTTCCTAAAAATTCATCAACATCTACAAGATCAAATTTATCATTTTCAAAATAATCATAATCTATATCGGGAATGGAGCCTAGTAAAACCAAACTAGAGAATAAAAAGCCAAATAACACAAATCTAAACATCCCACTTACCTCTCCTAAATACCAAATCATATTTATTCTTCAATGCATTATTAAGAGCATTATTTAAATATCTAGCAATATCAAAAATATTTCCCCAAAATTTATCATCCATGTAATTACTCATAATAAGTGTATCAACAAATAATTTTGCGGGCAGAAACCTATCTTCTCTATTAACCTCAAAAATTAATGGATTATCTACTATTCTTATAACTTCCCATGTTATTTGCTCAATTGCGGTATATCTACCAAACTCTTTATCCTGTTCAATAATTCTCATAGGCATATTTGATATTATTCTATCCATATTTTTTATCAAATATTCTAAATTAAAAAGACCTGTAGCACAATTAAACAAAATCCTATCACCTCTACATTCAGCCTTTAAGATAGCTTCTTTAGAAATAACACTACCAATATCAACACATGTTAAATGATTATCATCATCCAAGACTAAAACTCCACCTTTTGTATCTAGTGGAGTTTTAACACTAAATTCAAAACCTGAGGAACTATTAGTTATAGCCATTATGGCAAGAGCACGTAAATTAACAGTAAAACCAATATTATCAACATTACCAATATACACAAACCTTTTTCCAGAATTATAGAGTTTAAAATAAATATCTCTTAGAACTTTAAAATTTTGACCATGACCAGCCGGTAAAGCCAAAAAAGTTCTCTTGCCATTAGTACAATAGCTAAAATATTCATATTGACCATCATCTAATTTATTATAACAATAAACCAAAGGCTGAATCGCTGTCAAAATATCTGCACTTTGCAAACCACAAGAATTTAAATCTCTAATCAAACTATCATCAAAAATATTATCTAGAAAATTAGAAATCAGTTTATAAGTCCTAGAACTTGTCATCTGAAAAATCGAAGGCTTAATACTCTTACCATAAAGTTCATAATATCTCTTAGAGAGCACTAAAAGATGTCGTATTTTTAATGCTAAAAATGAAAATCCATAACTACCATCCCTATTAACATAGGCAGGTGTTATTCCCTTTGGCAAGTGCCCAAAAAACCCCCTAGCTTCAAGTATTTTATCTGCATATAAAGAATACAATTCCTCATTAAAATCTTTATTTTTCAGTATATCAAAATAACTAGTCGCACAACCCCCATTTAAAATACCAAATGAGAGATAAGGATAAAGCAATAATCCAAGTTTTTCTAGATCATCATCAGTAAAAACATAAAAATTACTTTCTGATGAAACCGAAAACCTTGTAAAATCATCAATATATTTTTTCAAATTATATTCAACAAGTTCCTTTTTAAACTTTAATTTAACAGAATTATTAGCAAGACTTAAAATACTGCCATGACTCTCATCGGGAAAATTTTTAACAGATATGCTTAAAGTTTTAAGTTTGTGCATATTAAGCATATCAAGTATTTTTTTAGAAAAAATTTCATCGATTACCTCATACATACCAAAACCTCATTTAAAGACAAGGTAAACAACAATTAACATATTATAAAAAGCGCTATTAAATAATGTCTATTGTAATAGAATATGTTACTATAATCATAATACTACAAATAAAGGCAAATATTAAATTAAAATATACTAATGAAAATGATTAATATTTTACATATCTAAATTAAAATTAAATAAATTAAAAACTAAAGCCTTAGATTTTAATCTAAGGCTTACTTATCCTTAAGGATTTTAAGGGATAGTCGCCTCATTTTTTATCTTATTAAACTCAGCATCGTAATTAACATTTACAATAGCTGCTTTATAAATATCATCAAGAGAAGACTTACCAAACACCTCTTTTATATACAATGAGTAAGCAGCACTAAGAGTATCAAATCTATTTTGTAACTGTTGTTTTAAATGTTCATCTTTAACAAACTTTATAGCATCCTCAGCGTCTGATTGTGCTTTAACAGAATTTACATGAACTTTTATTATTTCTTTAACCTTAGTCAAACCCAAGCTACCAAATAAGAAAAAAACTTGCCCACTATTCTTATAAGTCTTGTAACCTTCTACCTTACCAATCAAAGGATCTACCAATATATTTAATATATATATCAATACTGTACTTTCATCAACAGTAACACTTTTAGATGTACAATATTTTAAAATCTCTGTAATAGCTTTAGCATCATCTATAATTTCAATAAACTTAGTAATATAATTATCACCTATAACATTAACATACACATCATTAGGAATCAACTTATTAAATAACCCTTTTAAATGCACAGGATAGTTTTTTTTGTAATTATCTAACTTCTCTAGATAATTATTTATACTTTTATTCAAACCAATATCCTTGACAGCTACTAAGGCCTCTTCTTGCTTTTTTTGAACCTCTAAATAAACTGTTATCATTTCCTCAACCTTAGCAATACCTAAGTCATTTAACAAACTAAAAAAATCAGAATCAGTATACGTCCTATAATTTTTACTACTACCAATCCTAGAATTAGTGACTATAGTTCGTATACTTTGCACTGCTGCTTGTTCTTTCTTCAATAGTCTAGACGAATTTAAAAACTCATCAAGACTAAACTTTGGTGTTATTTCAAAATTATTACTATGGCTAGTTCCATGCAAATCACCCTGAAGCTTGTTTAAGGGTTTTAAATTACAACTTATAACCATCAATAACATTAATAATAATAATGATAATAATAAAACATTATGATATATTATTTTCACCATTAAATATCTCCTTTTCAACTTAAATGTAATTGTTATCACATAAAATTTATTATAATATAATTACATTATAATAACATAATATTATCTAATCCCCAAATGTTCACCACAAAATTACCTTAAAAATTAATATTTAAGAATTAATTTTTAACATTTTTTACCTGCATAAAATAAAACAATAAGCCTTAGATCAAAATCTAATGCTTAACTACTTTCTTAAGATTAGTCTACTTAATATGCTAAAAAGGTCTTAAACATCTTCTCCCACCTTCAATCCATTTTTAAATACTTGGAGTTTAAATTGCCTTTCTGAAATCTTTTACACAGCAATTTTAGCATAATTTAGTACTTAAATATTTTTGCATGAAGGTCTATAATCTTTTTAAGATTCTCACCAAACAATTTACTGAAAAAAAGATACAACTTGTTAATATAATACGTCTCGTACCCTGCATTAAGACCAATGAAAGGATTAAATATTTATATCTAAGGCTCAACTACTTTAAGTATTTTTTTAAGAATTAACTAAAAGACTATCTTCCTTACTGATTTTTTCATCTCAGTAAATGCTGCTTCCTCAATCTTAGTAAACTTATCAACATAATTACCCTTTACAATTTTATCATACACCTTATCAGGGGTAAATCTATAAAATAACATTTTTAAATGCACTAAATTAAGAATTATTCAAATTATCAATAGTACTCTCCAAGTGTTTTTTGCTCTATTTCCCTGAATATTTGCAATAATTGTTCTAATTTCTATTCGGACTCCTTTTGTGCTCTTTTATCCTCTAAATAAATTTTTATCATTTTCTTCTTAACTTAGCATCACGCATCTTATTTAATAAGTCACTAAACCCTTTAACATCATAAATTATGTGCATTAAAGAGCCTCCCTTAGGATCAATTACCATATCTCGCGCATCTCATCAATTACATCTTGCTGTGAGTCAGAAAGCCCCACGTATACATTATAGCCTTCTAAAATATCTATAAAATTGTCTCTAATTTTAGCAAACCCTAAAATAAACACCATTCATAAATCGATTATACACCTCCACTAGAAGTAAGGTCATTAAATGAATATTTTAAATATAATGAATAATCATTCACGTGATCATTAACCTATTTCGCAATTCTTGTCTTAAGTCAGATTCAATTATCTCCTTTACCCCTCATAATGCCTAAAGCCTCGCTCTCAAGCTTAGTAAAACGATTAAAAAAATTATAACGACTATCCAAAAATTTGCGATAAATATCATCAAAAGTAGGCTCAACAAATAACTCTTTCAAATACAATGAATATTCAAGCTTGCACAAATCCAATTTATGTTTCAATTGTTGTTTTTCATAACCTTCCTGAAGATTCTCAATAGCTACTAAAGCCGCATTTTCTATTCTAAGATTATTTAGATGAAATTGTATAATTTCCTTTAAAATAGCATCACCTAAATTCCTTAACAAGTCATAAAACTCAAAGTTACTATAGGTCTTAAGACCTCCATAACCAACAATACTAGGATCGGTTAATATCTCTCGTATAAATGCAATTACTTCAAGCTCTGACGCCGACATCCACGCTGCATATTGCCTTTCATCCTCTATAACGCTTTGAATACGGTCTTTAATCTTACTAAACTTATCAACATAATTATCATTTATCACTCTAAAATGCACCGTGTCAGGGGTAGGATCATTAAATAACCATTTTAAATAAGATAGACAGTAATCCCTGTGCTGATTAAACATATCCTCCAAACGTCGCTTTAATACGTCTCCTTTAACATTATCAATAGCTGATCTAGCTTTTATTTCTGCTTGGGCTTGAACTTCAAGAGCATTTGAATGAAATTGTATAATATCCCTAAGCTTAAGAGAACCTAATCCACCAAGCAAATTATAAAATTCATCAATATCATATGTTTTGTAACCTTGATCACTACCAATACTAGGATCAGTTATTACAATTTGTATATTATTAATAACGTCTCTCTCATCATCAAATATCCCAAATGCATCTAACAGATTATTAATCTTAACAATTATATCGCTTCCAACAGGCTTTTTTAAATTTTTTAAAGATTCCTCTACAGTTAAACCTTCTCTAAACGCAATATTTTTTTGGGATTTCAAATCACAACTTATAACTAGCAAGAATAACCACATTAAGGTTAAGAACACACAAAGATATTTGACCTTTAACATTAAATATCTCCTTTTCTTTAACTTTTTTTTTTAAATTACACTCAATTCATAACTTACATTATCATAATAACCTATAACCTAAAAACATGATTTTGAAGTATTTTCCTCTATATTTAATTAGCATTCACTCGTATAAATTAAAATAAATCAAAAGCCTTAAATATTTTTATACTTAATTTTTATACTTAAGGCTTAATTTTTTCAGCCCTCTCCACTTATACTTCGTCTAATTTTAAGATCTCATCTTTAATAGCGTTAAATTCATCTTCGTCATCTCTAAAAAACATAAAAGTATCATACAGACTATTAGCCTTAATATCAATACAATGAAAGGTAGTTTTGAGCAAAAATTCATAATGTTTCTTTTGATTAGTAAACAAAGTTTTTAACTGATGTCTAATTTTGTTGTCTCGAATAAAATCTATACTTTGTGAAATATTATCTTGAAATCTCAAAGCTCTTCGAATTTTCAATATCACTTCACTAAACTGATGCTCACTAAAACCACCTATTAACAACTCAAACTCATAATCGCTATACGTTTTAAAGCGTATTCCATATTTATCTTCATATTCACGACCAATATTAGGATTAGTTAATATATTGCGTAGATACTTAAGTACCTCAAAATCATCATTAGAGAGTTTTTTTTCAAGTTTTATAAAATTTATTAAGTCTTGAGTTTGCTCTTTGATTTTCATAAATTTATTTACAATGCTATTACTAGAATCTATAATTATATTTTCAATAATATAATCACTATCAATACTAAATACACGTTGTATTAAACCTACAGCCTCTTTATTACACATATTAAATTCAGTTTGCAAAGTTTCTAACAATGAGTCATCCCTTACAGTTTGAATAGCATTCTCTGCCTCTTTTCGTACTCTAAACAACTCTCTTAAATTATACTTGAACAATTTTATAAACTTATAAACACCCAAAAATCCTAATACAGAATAAAATTCATGATCATTATAACCATACTCATCATAAATCCCATCACTAACATCAGAAAAAATTATTAATTTTCGTATATCATCCACTATTTGCTTGGTTCTACTAGTTAGTCCTTCATATATGGCTTCACCTTTTATAAGGTATTCAATTCTGTTTTTAATTGCAAGTAAACCTTTTAACATCATATTGTATGTATTTTTCAATAAATTATATATTTCAATATAAGAATTACCATTTTCAAACAATCCTCGTAAATCTTTGGACATACAAAAATAATTGGACTTAAGATTAATTTCAGATATTAATTGTTGTTTTGATCTCTCTCTTTTAATATTTTCAACCATTAATTTAATTTCTGTTATTAAGTTAGAAAACTGTAACAAAGATTCAAAAAGCTCCTTAGTCTTAATAACCCCTATTTCAGTTAAAAGAGTATAAAACAAGTTATGATCAAAATCAGAACTGGCTAAGCAATCTCTTAAATATACGTTTAATTCTCTGTCTTGAGCGGATATCCCACATTCATTTAGAAATTCATCAATTTTCAAAGACACACTCTTCTCTTTTACAACTGCTCCAGAAGAACCGTCTATAACATCCTCTAGTATTAATTTTCCAATATCTCTTGCTTCAAGACTTTGAACTACAGGCTCTTTAAACTCAAATTTTTGAAATAGGTCATTTTTGAGTTCACTACCTTTATTTTTAACTAAGCCCTGTTTAATAAGATATTCTCCTTGGGATTTAAAATCACAATTTATAAACAGCAACAATAATAATAACATGCTAATACTCTTTCTCATTTAAAATATATCCTTTTATAAATTCAAGTCTATAAATCTACTTTTTATTATATAAACTTATTATCATAATATATTATTATAACATAATTACCAAAAATTAGCACATCTTTACAAGTCTTCCTTAGCATAAATTAAGAGACTTAGATATTTTTAGATATTTAAAGTCCAAGGATTAACTACTTTTTTAAGTCTCAACTTGCAGTATCAAATACAGAATTACTCGATACATTTGATTCTATGTTGTCAAATTCGTTTTTGAAATTAGTAAATAAAGAAGTATAACTGCTCTCCAGAAAATCATGATACACATAATCAGCATTAAACGCACTAAATAACACTAAATAACAATTTGACATGTAATGGATAGCCACGCCTTAAAGCAACAAAATGAAACTTTAAGTCTAGCTTTTTCTAACTCCCATCAGCCTTATTCATAGCTGCTAATGCTGCCTTTTTTGCTCTACAAATACTTAAATGTATTTTTATAATCTCTCTTTAGTCTATCAACACCTAAATCATGAAGTAAATTATTAAACTCTACACCATCAAATGTCTTATAACCTTGAGCACTACCAATATTAAAATCAGTTATTACACTTTGTATATAATAAAGGCCTATCTTCTTAACAAATTGGGGATCTTTGTATAGTTTCTTAACTTCATAATGTGTTTAGCTGCGTTTTTAATTAAAACAAACTTACCATAATAATGAACACTTTGCATAAATTCTTGATACAAAAAATCAGGCAAAAAGTCATCAAATAACTTTTTCAAATGTAATTTATAGTTATTCCTCTCATCATTAATTTTCCCTCGTAATTGCTCTCTTAAGTCAGCATCATCAATATTATCAATAGCTGCTAGAGCGTCTACCAATGCCGCATCTTGATTTCTTTGATCATCTAGATAAACCAATATCATTGCAAGAACTCTATTATCACCTAACTTATTTAGCAAATCATTAAACTCAATCTCAGTATATGTCCTATAACCTTCATGTTTACCAATCAAAGGATTAGTCACTATGCCTCGTATCTCATCAATTACAATCCGCTCATCATCAGACAGCCATGTGTATACATCCAAACCACCTTCAACTTTTGTAATCTCGTCTTTAAATTTAATCAACTTAGAAAAATAATTATCACCTATAATCTTATTATATATATCATCAAAATTATCACTATCAAATAACCCTTTTAAATGCAACTGATACTGATTCTTGTGTTTATTAAGCTCATTTTGTAATTTGCCTTTTGATGTAGCGTCCTTAACATTTTTAATAGCCCTTTCAAATGATTCCTGAATGTTAACAACCTCTAAATAAAATGTTATAATTTCTTTAATCCTATCTTCACCTAAACTTTCAAGTAAATTATAAAACTCAAAATCAGTATAAGTCCTGTAACCTTCATCTCTACCAATCCTAGCATCAGTTATTGTATTCCTTATATACGTAATTGATTCTCTTTCCTTATCAAGTAACCCAAATTTGTCTGTCAAATTATTAAGCTTAATATCTAAATTATTACCTGTTGTAACCATTTTTGAATCATATTTTTCAACAAACTTGTCTAATTTCCTTACCTGTCTTTTGATAGTCAAATTCTCTTCAAGCTTAATACTTCCTTGAGATTTTAAGTTACAACTTACCACCAACAATAATAAAAATATTAATACCAAAAACAAACTGAAATGGCTTAACTTCACCACCCAATATCTCCTTTTTAAAACTAAATTCGACCTATTATTACTATTATCATTACTATTATCATTAAAAAATAATTAAAAAATGATACATATGTTATATTAAAAGCATATCATAATTTGCAAGTTTATATATATTTACCCATATATATATATTTACTTTTATAAATTAAAAGCCTTAAATTTATAAAAGTAAGGCTTAAACTTCTTTACTATTCTTTACTATTCTTAATTTATTAATTTAATTACCAACTACCAAATCAAATTTACGATTATTTGAGAATCATTAAACAACTTTTTTAAATACAATGAATAAGAATTAATTTGATGTGCCATAGCAACAGTATATAACAACCCTTATTTGGATTTTTATTTTTTAAAATCTTATCTATTTATCTATAGCTACATTTTAAAACTAACAAAATTAGAAAGAGCCAGCCTATCTAAGGCTGGCTCATCAATTACAAGCTTTTCATAAGCTAAAAGTTTTGCATATACATCACCATTTTTATAACTTATGTAGCCTTATTTGAAGCTTAGTAAATTCATTAGTATAGCCATTATCTATAAAATTAGCATACACAGTCTTACCATCAAATTTATTAAAAAGCTTTTTCAACCTCAATAAGTAATTATTCCATCTATTATTACATTCAGTCTCCAGTCTTAGCTTTAATTCCTCATCCTTTAAATTGTTAATAATATCAACAACCTCTATCTTACTCTTCTTAACATCTAAATAAATTTGTATTATTTTTTGAACCTTCACATAACCTAATTCATTTAACAAAGCACGAAAATCAGGAATAGTATAAGTCTTATAATCTTCACCAATACCAATCCTATCATCAGTTACTATCTCTCGTATCTCATCAACTACAAGTTTTTCTTGATCTGAAAGTACTTCATATATCCCCATTTTCTATAATTCGTTTAGCCTCAGTTTCAATCTCAGAAAGTTCATCAATATATTTACTACTTATAAAATTAGCATACACAGCATCAGCACTAGATCCATTAAATAAACTTTTTAAATGCAATGGGTACTCCTTCCATTTATTATCATATCTAATTCTAAAATTTTCCTTTAATATCTCGTCATTTATACGCTCGATAACATCATACAAAATCCTGCCATTATTAACACTTATATAAAAGTCTATTATTTTCTGAACCTTCGCATAACCTAATTCATTTAACAAAGCATTAAAATCAGAACTAGTATAAGTCCTGTAACCTTCACCAATACCAATACTACCATCAGTTACTATCGCTAGTACACCATTAATTACAATACTTTCCTTATATGAAAGTACTTCATATATATCCCCATTTTCTATAATTCGTCTAGCCTCAGTTTTAATCGCAGTAAATTCATTAATATGGAGCCCACCTACAAACCAATCATACACATTATCAGCATCTTGACTAAATCCACCTTTTAAACGCAATAGGTAATCATTCAATTTATTATCATATACAACTTGTAAACTTTGTCTTTTTTTGGGTTCCTGAATATTATTTATAGCCTCAAGAGCTGCTTTTTGGGTTTCAACAATATCTAAATCGTATTTTATAATATTTTTAACCTTATCAGCACCTAATTCATTTAACAAATTATAAAAATCAAGATTAGTATAAGTCTTGTAATTTCTATCACTTTTATCACTACCAATTTTATCATCAGTTACTACATCTTTAATCTTAAAAATTGATCCTTTGCCTTCCTTAGATACTCCAAATGTGTCTAAAAGCTCATCAAGCTTAACACCTAAATTTTTCTCTGCTTCTGTTAATGCAGGATCTTTTACACCTCTTAAAGTTACTACTTTGCTAGGCTTACCTAAAGCTCCATCTCCAGTAACAATTCTCCTAAAATCAGGATCTTTTAGAACAATACCTTCTACTTGGGATTTGAGATCACAACTTATAAATAGTAATATTAATACTAACAACGAACTGATATGTCTAATTTTTAACATTCAATATCTCCTCTCTCTTTAATATTCAATATCTCCTTTTCCTTTAACATAATTATCAAAATGAACCGATTATAAAATAATTGTATTACAATATTACAATATTACAATATTATCAAAATCTTAAAGCATTAATATTTATCATATTTATATATTTATCATCCACAACATGATCAAAAACCACACATCGTAACTTAAGCACTTAAGCTATTAAATAACTCTTTTAAATGCAACTCATATCCATTACTATGTGCATTAAATCTATTTTGCAAGTTTTGTTTTGCTAAACCTGCAGAAATAGAATTTATAGCACGAAACTTAAAGACCTAAAGGATCTTAATCACTTAAATAAACTTTTATTATTTCCTAAGCCTTCAAATGACCTTAAGTCATTTAACAAAGCACGAAACTTAAAGACCTATATAAGTCTTGTAACCTTCATCTTTACCAATACTACCATCAGTTACTATCTCTCGTACATCATCAATTACAAGCTTTTACTTATATGAAGATCTTTCATATAAATTCTCTCTTTTTATAATTCGTCTAAACACAAATTCAGTCTCAGTAAATTCATGAGTATATTCATTAGTATATTCATTACTTATAAACCCATTACGCTCAATATCATCAATAATGTCACTAAATAACCCTTTTAAACACAATAGGTAATCATTCAATACATCATCATATGAAACTTTGAACCTTTGTTTTTCTTTGGGTTCCTGAATATCATTTATAGACTCAAGAGCTGCTTTTTGGGCTTCAACAACATATAAATCGTATTTTATAATTTTTTGAACCTCATCAGGACCTAATTTATTTAACAAATTATAAAAACCAATATTAGTATAAGTCTTGGAAAGTCTCTTAACACCAAACCTATCAATACCAATTTTATCATTAGTTACTATATCTTTAATCTTAACAATTGATCTTTTGCCTTCCTCAGGTACTCCAAATGTGTCTAAAAGCTCATTAAGCTTAACACCTAAATTTTTCTCTACTTCTGTTAATGCAAGATCTTCTATACCTGTGAAAGTTACTACTTCGATAGGCTTCTTTAAATCTCCATCTCCAGCAACAATTTTTTTAAAATCAGGATCTTCTACACCTCTTAAAGGTGCTACTTCGATAGGCTTCTTTAAATCTCCATCTCCAGTACCAATTTTTTTAAAATCAGGATCTTCTACACCTCTTAAAGGTGCTACTTCGATAGGCTTCTTTAAATCTCCATCTCCAGTACCAATTTTTTTAAAATCAGGATCTTCTACACCTCTTAAAGGTGCTACTTCGATAGGCTTCTTTAAATCTCCATCTCCAGTACCAATTTTTTTAAAATCAGGATCTTCTACACCTGTTAAAGTTACTGCTTCGATAGGCTTCCTTAAAGCTCCATCTCCAGCAACAATTCTTCTAAAATCAGGATCTTTTCGAATCATACCTCCTCTTTGGGGGGATTTTAAATTACAACTTATAAATAGCAATATTAATACTAACAACGAAATGATATGTCTAATCTTTAACATTCAATATCTCCTTTTTCTTTAACATTCAATATCTCCTTTTTCTTTAACATTCAATATCTCCTTTTTCTTTAATATTCAATATCTCCTTTTCCTTTAACATAATTATTAAAATGAACCAATTCTAAAATAACTATATTACAATATTACAATATTACAATAATATCAAAATCTTAAAGCATTAATATTTACCATATTTATATATTTACATATTTTATATCTTCATATATTTTATATCTTCATATATTTTATATATTTATATACTTATTAATTTTATTTATAATATATTTATCATCCACAAAATGATCATAAACATGATTACAAATCACACATCGTAACTTAAGCACTTAAGCTATTAAATAACTCTTTTAAATGCAACTTATATCCATTACTATGTGCATTAAATCTATTTTGCAAGTCTTGTTTTGCAAACCTGCAAAAATAGAATTTATAAGCACGAAGTGTCATATCCTAAAGGATCTTAACCACTTAAATAAACTTTTATTATTTTCTAAACCTTCAAATGACCTTAAGTCATTTAACAAAGCACAAAACTTAAAAATAGTATAAGTCTTGTAACCTTAAGTAACCTTAAGTTGTCTCCTCCGCTATAATTCGTTTAGCCTCAGTTTCAATTGCAGAAAGTTCAACAGTAATATATTTATTACCTATAAAATTAGAATACACATCATCAGCAGTAGCTCCATTAAACACCATTTTTAAATACAATTGGTAATCCTTCAATTTATCATCATATCTAGTTTTAAATTTTTTCCTTAATATCTCGTCCTTTATACGATTGATAATATCAGGCAAAGTCCTGTCATGATAATGAATACTTATATAAAGGTCTATTATTTCCCGAACCTTAAAATGACCTAATTCTTTTAACAAAGCACGAAACTCAGGAATAGTATAAGTCCTGTAACCTTTATCTTTACCAATACTACCATCAATACTACCATCAGTTACAATACGTTCTATATCATCAATTACATCCTTTTTTTGACCTGAAAGTCCTTCATATACATCCACATTTGCTATAATTCCCATAAACTCTTTTCCAATCGCAAAAAATCGCCCAGTAGAGACAGCTCTTATAAACCCACTACTCTTAATATCATCAATAATGTCATTAAATAACCCGTTTAAAAAAAATAGGTACTCATTCAATTTATTATCATATAAAACTTTTAACCTTTGTTTTTTTTGGGGTTCCTGAATATTATTTATAGCATCAAGAGCTGCTTTTTGGGTTTCAACAACATATAATTCGGATACTATAATATCTTTAACAGGATCAGCACCTAATTTATTTAACAAATTATGAAAATCAGGAATAGTATAAGTCTTGTAACCTTTTCTACCACTACCAATTTTATCATTAGTTACTACATCTTTAATCCTAACAATTGATTCTTTGCCTTCTTTAGATACTTTAAATGTGTCTAAAAGCTTATTAAGCTCAACACCTAAACTTTTCTCTACTTCTGTTAATACAGGATCTTTTACACCTGTTAATACAGGATCTTTTACACCTGTTAATACAGGATCTTTTACACCTGTTAATACAGGATCTTTTACACCTGTTAATACAGGATCTTTTACACCTGTTAATACAGGATCTTTTCGAACAATGCTTTCTCTTTGGGGGGATTTTAAATTACAACTTATAAACAGCAATATACTTATAAATAGCAATATTAATACTAACAACGAACTGATATGTTTAATTTTTAACATTTTTAACATTAAATATCTCCTTATTCAAAACTTAACATAACTTAACTTACCATAACTTAACTTAACTTAACATAATTATTAAAAGAAACGAATTATAAAATTATTGTATTACCATAATATCATAATTTTAAAGCATTAAAAGCATTAAAATCATTAAAAGCATTAATATTTATATATTTATTCATATATTTTATATATTTATATATTGATTAGTTTTATTTATGATATATTTATCATTTATCATCCACAAAATGATCAAAAACATGATTACAAACCACACATCATAACTTAAAAACTTAAAGCTATTAAATAACTCTTTTAAATACAACTTGTATCCATTACTATATGTCCATTACTATGTGCATTAAATCTATTTTGCAAGTCTTGTTTTACTAAACCTGCAAAAATAGAATTTATAAGCACGAAGTGTCATATGTCCTAAAGGATCTTAACCACTTAAATAAACTTTTATTATTTCCTGAATCTTCAAATGACCTTAAGTCATTTAACAAAGCACAAAACTTAAAAATAGTATAAGTCTTGTAACCTTAAGTTGCCTCCTCCTCTATAATTCGTTCAGCCTCAGTTTCAATCGCAAACCATTCATCAACATATTTATCATTTATAAAATTAGCATACACATCATCAGCACTAGCTCCATTAAATAAACTTTTTAAATGCAATGGGAACCCCTTCAATTTATCATCATATCTAGTTCTAAGATTTGTCCTTAATACCTCGTCCTTTATATCATCAATCCTAAAAACCAAAGACTCTTGCTTAAGATAATTAACATCTATACCAAGTTTTATTATTTTCAAAACCTTAAAAGAACCTAATTCATTTAACAAAGCATGAAAATCAGGAATAGTATAAGTCTTGTAACCTTCATCACTACCAATTTTATCATTAGTTACTACATCTTTAATCTTAACAATTGATTCTTTGCCTTCCTTAGATACTTTAAATGTGTCTAAAAGCTTATTAAGCTCAACACCTAAACTTTTCTCTACTTCTGTTAATACAGGATCTTTTACACCTGTTAATACAGGATCTTTTACACCTGTTAATATAGGATCTTTTACACCTGTTAATATAGGATCTTTTACACCTGTTAATACAGGATCTTTTCGAACAATGCTTTCTCTTTGGGGGGATTTTAAATTACAACTTATAAACAGCAATATACTTATAAATAGCAATATTAATACTAACAACGAACTGATATGTTTAATTTTTAACATTAAATATCTCCTTATTCAAAACTTAACATAACTTAACTTACCATAACTTAACTTAACTTAACATAATTATTAAAAGAAACGAATTATAAAATTATTGTATTACCATAATATCATAATTTTAAAGCATTAAAAGCATTAAAAGCATTAATATTTACATATTTATTCATACATTTTATATATTTATATATATTTATATACTTATTAATTTTATTTATAATATATTTATCATCCACAAAATGATCAAAAACATGATTACAAACCACACATCATAACTTAAAAACTTAAAGCTATTAAATAACTCTTTTAAATACAACTTGTATCCATTACTATATGTCCATTACTATGTGCATTAAATCTATTTTTGCAAGTCTTGTTTTACTAAACCTGCAAAAATAGAATTTACAAGCACGAAGTGTCATATCCTAAAGGATCTTAACCACTTAAATAAACTTTTATTATTTTCTAAACCTTCAAATGACCTTAAGTCATTTAACAAAGCACAAAACTTAAAAATAGTATAAGTCTTGTAACCTTAAGTAACCTTAAGTTGTCTCCTCCGCTATAATTCGTTTAGCCTCAGTTTCAATTGCAGAAAGTTCAACAGTAATATATTTATTACCTATAAAATTAGAATACACATCATCAGCAGTAGCTCCATTAAACACCATTTTTAAATACAATTGGTAATCCTTCAATTTATCATCATATCTAGTTTTAAATTTTTTCCTTAATATCTCGTCCTTTATACGATTGATAATATCAGGCAAAGTCCTGTCATGATAATGAATACTTATATAAAGGTCTATTATTTCCCGAACCTTAAAATGACCTAATTCTTTTAACAAAGCACGAAAATCAGAACTAGTATAAGTCCTGTAACCTTTATCTTTACCAATACTACCATCAATACTACCATCAGTTACAATACGTTCTATATCATCAATTACATCCTTTTTTTGACCTGAAAGTCCTTCATATACATCCACATTTGCTATAATTCCCATAAACTCTTTTCCAATCGCAAAAAATCGCCCAGTAGAGACAGCTCTTATAAACCCATTACTCTTAATATCATCAATAATGTTACTAAATAAACCTTTTAAATATAATAGGTACTCATTCAATTTATTATCATATAAAACTTTTAACCTTTGTTTTTTTTGGGGTTCCTGAATATTATTTATAGCATCAAGAGCTGCTTTTTGGGTTTCAACAACATATAATTCGGATACTATAATACCTTGAACCTTAGCAGCACCTAATTTATTTAACAAATTATAAAAATCAAGATTAGTATAAGTCTTGTAACCTTTTCTACCACTACCAATTTTATCATTAGTTACTACATCTTTAATCCTAACAATTGATTCTTTGCCTTCTTTAGATACTCCAAATGTGTCTAAAAGCTTATTAAGCTCAACACCTAAACTTTTCTCTACTTCTGTTAATACAGGATCTTTTACACCTGTTAATACAGGATCTTTTACACCTGTTAATACAGGATCTTTTACACCTGTTAATACAGGATCTTTTCGAACAATGCTTTCTCTTTGGGGGGATTTTAAATTACAACTTATAAACAGCAATATACTTATAAATAGCAATATTAATACTAACAACGAACTGATATGTTTAATTTTTAACATTTTTAACATTAAATATCTCCTTATTCAAAACTTAACATAACTTAACTTACCATAACTTAACTTAACTTAACATAATTATTAAAAGAAACGAATTATAAAATTATTGTATTACCATAATATCATAATTTTAAAGCATTAATATTTACCATATTTATATATTTATTCATATATTTTATATATTTATATATTGATTAGTTTTATTTATGATATATTTATCATTTATCACCCACAAAATGATCAAAAACCACACATCATAACTTAAAAACTTTAAGCTATTAAATAACTCTTTTAAATACAACTTGTATCCATTACTATATGTCCATTACTATGTGCATTAAATCTATTTTGCAAGTCTTGTTTTACTAAACCTGCAAAAATAGAATTTATAAGCACGAAGTGTCATATCCTAAAGGATCTTAACCACTTAAATAAACTTTTATTATTTTCTAAACCTTCAAATGACCTTAAGTCATTTAACAAAGCACGAAACTTAAAAATAGTATAAGTCTTGTACCTTGAGCATTACCAATCCTAGCATCAGTTACAATACGTTCTATATCATCAATTAAAGTCTTTTCATAATCTGAAAATTTTTCATATACATCCACATTCTCTACAATTCGTCTAGCATCATTTGAAACTCAGTAAGCTCCTTAACATAGCCACCTTGCATAACCTTATCATACACAGTATAACCATCAAATTTACTAAAAAGCTTTTTAAACCTCAATAAGAAACTATTCCATTTACCATTAAATTCAGCTTCCAGTTTTAGCTTTAATTCCTCGTTATCTAAATTGTTAAGCATATTAACAATTTCTCTTTCAACTTTCTCAACATTGAAATAAACTTTTATTATTTCTTGAACCTTCGCATAACCTAAGTCATTTAACAAAGCACGAAACTCAGGAATAGTATAAGTCTTGTAATCGCTAGTATTACCAATGCTACCATCAATTACTATATTTCGTACCTTATCAATTAAAGTCTTTTCATAATCTGAAAATTTTTCATATACATCCCCATTTTCTATAATTTGCACAGCCTTAGCTTCAATATAAGAAAATTCATTATCATATTCACTACTTATAACATTAGCATACACATCATCAGCACTAGACTTACTAAACACCTTTTTTAAATACAATTGGTAATCCTTCAATTTATTATCAAATCTAGTTCTAAGATTTGTCCTTAATATCTCGTCCTTTATACTATCAATCCTAGCAACCAAATCCCCTTCCTTAAGATAATCAACATCTGCACCAAGTTTTAATATTTTCTGAACCTTCACATAACCTAATTCATTTAACAAAGCACGAAACTCAGGAATAGTATAAGTCTTGTAACCTTCGCCAATACCAATCCTATTATCAGTTACTATATTTTGTATCTCACCAATTACAAACTTTTCCTGATCTGAAAGTTTTGCATATACATCCCCATTTTTTATAATTTGTCTAGCCTGACTGTCAATCATAATAAATTCATTAGTATAGTCATTACTTATAAAATTAGCATACACAGCATCAGCACTAGACTCACTAAACACCTTTTTTAAATGCAATGGGTACTTACTCAATTTATCATCATATTTAACTCTCAATTTTTCCCTTAATATCTCGTCCTTTATACTCTCAATCCTAGTAACCAAACGCCCATCCTTAAGAGAATTAACATATTGAGCAAGTTCTATTATTTTTTGAACCTTAAAATGACCTAATTCATTTAACAAAGCACGAAAATCAGGAATAGTATAAGTCTTGTAACCTTCACCTTTACCAATACTACCATCAGTTATTATATTTTGTATCTTATCAATTAAAGTCTTTTCATGATCTGAGAGTATTTCATATACACCACCATTTTCTATAATTCGTCTAGCCTCAGTTTCAATCGCAGGAAATTCATTATCATAGTAATCACCTACAAACCCATCATGTATAACATCAATAGTAACTCCACTAAACGTCTCTTTTAAAAATAATAGGTAATCCCTAAATTTATTATCATATAAAACTTGCAAAATTTGTTTTTTTTCGGGGTTTTGAACATTATTTATAGCATCAAGAGCTGCTTTTTGGGTTTCAACAACATCTAAATCGAATTTTATAATATCTTTAACCCTAGCAGCACCTAATTCATTTAACAAAGCACGAAAATCAGGAATAGTATAAGTCTTGTAATCTTCATCACTTTTATCTTCACCTCTTTTATCACTACCAATTTTATCATCAGTTACTACATCTTTAATCTTAACAATTGATATCTTGCCTTCCTTAGATACTTTAAATGTGTCTAAAAGTTCATTAAGCTTAACACCTAAACTTTTCTCTACTTCTGCTAATGTAGGTGCTAATGCAGGAACACTATTTCTTACACCTGTTAAAGGTACTACTTCGCTAGGCTTACCTAAAGCTCCATCTCCAGTACCAATTTTTTTAAAATCAGGATCTTTAGGACCTCTTCGAACAATGCCTTCTCTTTGGGGGGATTTTAAATTACAACTTATAAATAGTAATATTAATACTAACAACGAAATGATATGTCTAATCTTTAACATTCAATATCTCCTTTTTCTTTAATATTCAATATCTCCTTTTCCTTTAACATAATTATTAAAATGAACCAATTATAAAATAATTATATTACAATATTACAATATTACAATAATATCAAAATCTTAAAGCATTAATATTTACCATATTTATTCATATATTTTATATATTTATATATTGATTAATTTTATTTATGATATATTTATCATCCACAAAATGATCATAAACATGATCAAAAATCACACATCGTAACTTAAGCACTTTAAGCTATTAAATAACTTTTTTAAATGCAACTCGTATTCATTACTATGTGCATTAAATCTATTCTGCAAGTCTTGTTTTGCTAAACCTGCAGAAATAGAATTTATAAGCACGAAACTTAAAAATAGTATAAGTCCTGTAACCTTAAGTAACCTTAAGTTGCCCCTCTACAATTCGTTTAGCCTCACTGTCAATTACAAACAATTCATCAATATATTTATCATTTATAAAATTAGCATACACATCATCAGCACTAGATTTATTAAATAAACTTTTTAAATGCAATGGGTACTCACTCAATTTATCATCATATCTAGTTCTAAGATTTGTCCTTAATACCTCGTTCTTTATACTATCAATAATATTAGACAAAATCTTGCCCTTAAAATAACTAACACTTATATAAAAGTCTATTATTTTTTGAATCTTAAAATAACCTAATTCATTTAACAAAGCACGAAAATTAGAACTAGTATAAGTCTTGTAACCTTTATCTTTGCCAATACTACCATCAATTACAATACGTTCTATACCATCAATTACACCCTTTTTATAACCTGAAAGTCCTTCATATAGATCTCCATTTGCTATAATTCGTTTAGCCTCAATTTCAATTTCAGTAAATTCTTTACAATATTCATCACTTGTAAACCTCATACTCATAATATTAGCACTAGATTCACTAAATAAATCTTGTAAATATAATAGGTAATTATTCAATTTATTATCATATACAACTTGTAAACTTTGTCTTTTTTGGAGGTTTTGAACATTATTTATAGCCTCAAGAGCTGCTTTTTGGGCTTCAACAATCTTTAAATCGAATTTTATAATATCTTTAACCTTAAAAGCACCTAATTCATTTAACAAAGTATAAAATTTAAGATCTGCATAAGTCTTGTAATTTTTATCACTTTTATCACTACCAATTTTATCATTAACTACTACATCTTTAATCTTAGCAATTGATCTCTTGCCTTCCTCAGGTACTTTAAATGTGTCTAGAAGCTTATCAAGCTTAACACTTAAATCTTCCTCTGCTTCTGCTAATGCAGGATCTTTTACACCTGTAAAAGTTGCTACTTCGCTAGGTTTCCTTAAAGCTCCATCTCCAGTACCAACTTTTCTAAAATCAGGATCTTTTTGAACAATGCCTCCTCTTTGGGGGGATTTTAAATTACAACTTATAAACAGCAATATACTTATAAATAGCAATACTAATACTAACAACGAACTGATATATCTAATTTTTAACATTAAACATCTCCTTATTTAAAACTTAACATAACTTAATATCATTATTAAAATGAACCAATTATAAAATAATTATATTGCAACATTACAATATTACAATATTGTAAATCATTAATATTTACCATATTTATATATTTACATATTTTATATCTTCATATATTTTATATATTTATATACTTATTAATTTTATTTATGATATATTTATCATCCACAACATGATCAAAAACATGATCAAAAATCACACATCGTAACTTAAGCACTTAAGCTATCAAATAACTCTTTTAAATGAAACTTATATCCATTACTATGTGCATTAAATCTATTTTGCAAGTCTTGTTTTGCTAAACCTGCAAAAATAGAATTTATAAGCACAAAACTTAAAAATAGTATAAGTCTTGTAACCTTAAATTGTCCCCTCTACAATTCGTTTAACCTCAGTTTCAATCTCAGTAAATTCATTAATATGTTCATTACTTATAACATTAGCATACACAGCATCAGCACTAGATTTACTAAACACCTTTTTTAAATTCAATTGGTACTTACTCAATTGATCATCATATCTAGTTTTAAATTTTTTCCTTAATATCTCGTCCTTTATACTATCAATCCTAGCAACCAAACGCCCGTCCTTAAGATAATTAATATCTACACTAAGTCTTATTATTATCAGAACCTTAAAAGAACCTAATTCATTTAACAAAGCATTAAAATCAGGAATAGTATAAGTCTTGTAATCTTCACCTTTACCAATTTTATCATTAGTTACTATCTCTCGTATCTCATCAATTACAAGTTTTTCCTTATATGAAAGTTTTGCATATACATCCCCATTTTCTATAATTCGTCTAGCCTCAGTTTCAATCTCAGTAAATCCATTATCATAGTCATCATTTGTAAACCAAAAATGCACATCATCAGCAAGCACATTATCAGCACTAGGCTTACTAAATAAACCTTTTAAATATAATAGGTACTCATCCAATCTATCATTATATAAAACTTGTAAATTTTGTTTTTTTTGGAGGTTTTGAACATTATTTATAGCATCAAGAGCTGCTTTTTGGATTTTAACAACATCTAAATCGAATTTTATAATATCTTTAACCTTACCAGCACCTAATTCATTTAACAAAGTATAAAAATCAAGATCAGTATAAGTCTTGTAACCTTCATCACTATCAATGCTAGCATCAGTTACTACATCTTTAATCTTAAAAATTGATATCTTGCCTTCCTTAGATACTTTAAATGTGTCTAAAAGCTCATTAAGCTTAACACCTAAACTTTTCTCCACTTCTGCTAATGCAGGAACACTATCTTCTACACCTGTTAAAGTTACTACTTCACTAGGCTTCCTTAAAGCTCCCTCTCCAGTAACAATTCTTCTAAAATCAGGCTCTTTTCGAATCATACCTCCTCTTTGGGGGGATTTTAAATTACAACTTATAAACAGCAATATTAATACTAACAACGAAATGATATGTCTAATCTTTAACATTCAATATCTCCTTTTTCTTTAACATTCAATATCTCCTTTTTCTTTAACATAATTATTAAAATGAACCAATTATAAAATAATTGTATTACAATATTACAATATTACAATAATATCAAAATCTTAAAGCATTAATATTTACCATATTTATATATTTATCATCCACAACATGATCATAAACCACACATCATGACTTAAGCTATTAAATAACTCTTTTAAATACAACTCATATCCATTACTATGTGCATTAAATGCTATTTTGTAAATCTTGTTTTGCTAAACCTGCAAAAATAGCATTTACAGTATGCAAAGTCAGGTCCTAAAGGATCTTAACCACTTAAATAAACTTTTATTATTTTCTAAGCCTTAAAATAACCTAAGTCATTTAACAAAGCATTAAAATCAGGAATAGTATAAGTCTTTTAACCTTGAGCATTGGTAATGCTAGCATCAGTTACTATACCTAGTATATAATCAATTCAAACTTTTCACCAGGTAAAAGTTTTGTATATACATCCCCATTTTCTATAATTCGTCTAACCTTACTTTAAACTCAGTAAATTTATCAATATAGCCATCACTTATAACATCAGCATACACATCATCAGCAGGAAGTCTACTAAATACACTTTTTAAATGCAATAGGTAACTATTCAATATAAGGCTATATTCATATCGCAGTTCTAGCTTTAATTGCCTGTCCTTTAAATTGTTAATAATATCAACAACTTCTCTTTTAATCTTGTCAACACTTGAATAAGCTTTTACTATTTCTTGAACCTTAAAATAACCTAATTCATTTAACAAAGCATTAAAATCAGGAATAGTATAAGTCTTGTAATCTTCACCAATACCAATTTGATTATTAGTTACTATCTCTCGTATATCATCAATTACAAGTTTTTCCTTATATGAAAGTTTTGCATATACATCCCCATTTGCTATAATTCGTCTAGCCTCAGCTTCAATCGCAGGAAATTCATCAACATATTTATCATTTATAACATTAGCATACACAGCATCAGCAGTAGATTTACTAAACAACTTTTTTAAATGCAACGGGTAATCCTTCAATTTATCATCATATACAACTTGTAAACTTTGTTTTTTTTTGGGTTCCTGAATATTATTTATAGCCTCAAGAGCTGCTTTTTGGGCTTCAACAACCTTTAAATCGAATTTTATAATATCTTGAACCCTAGCAGCACCTAATTTATTTAACAAATCACGAAAATCAAGATTAGTATAAGTCTTGTAACCTTTATCTCTTTTATCAATACCAATTTTATCATTAGTTACTACATCTTTAATCCTAACAATTGATCTCTTGCCTGTCTTAGATACTCCAAATGTGTCTAAAAGCTTATCAAGATCAACACTTAAACTCTTTGTATCATGATCTTTTTGGGTTTTTACGTTTCCTTCTATAGACAAGTGTTGCTCAACCGCATCGTCTCGTGGGGATTTTAAATTACAATTTATTACTAGCAACAATATTAATACTAGTAAAAAATTGTAATACTTTACCTTTAACATATAAATATCTCCTTTTTTTCAAATTTTACCAATAAAATATTGGTAACAATATAATATTATAATAATATATTATTATATACATAATAAAATTGCTACAATATAATAAATTTTAAAGTATCTAAAGAATTAATACACAAATTAATATTTACAAATTAATATTTATCTGTTTGTTTTATCTATATGTTTCTCTATATAAATTAAAGATCATACTAATTACTTCTTTTGTATAACGGCTGAAACATTATTTTTAATAGTTATAAAAATTCGAATAATCATTATTGATCATAATGTCATTTCATATACCTGTATTTATATACTTGTAATTTACGAATAAAATAATGTATTATAACTGATAAACATTTTTTTATACATCTAAATACATATGTATATATATTTAGACGATATAAAGCTATATATATTTACGTGTATAATGAAATTAATTAATTCATATTAATTCGTAATTAAATCTAAAGTTAAGGAAAATATTTTGAAAACAACTAAGTTAATCAAGACTATATTAATTATATGGATAGGCTCAAGCTTGGGTGCTTGTACTCAAAATTTAAAAAAAAATCAAAATAATCCAAGATTAGTATTGCAAAGAAGTATACCTAATAATATAAATTCAGCCAACTTAAATTCTAAAGAACCTACAAAAAAACCTATACCAAAACATGGATTATTTGATGATTTTGAAGAACCTACAAAAAAACCTATACCAAAATATGGATTATTTGATGATTTAGTAATCTTTAAAGACGATGAGAGCAGGGGAGACCATTATTATTCCAAGTTATATACTAAAGAATATGACATTAATTTCGATCTCTTTATGAATCATAAATTTTATCGTATAACAAAATACGACAAAAACCAATGGGCTTTCCGGGAACGAGGAAAGGAAGAATCTGGAAAACTAAAAAAAATCAAACTATTATTCCCCCATCACATATTTAAAAATAATCTTAAAGATTTGTCTAAAGTTGACGACTACAATCTACAATTTATCAATTTATGCTTAAGCTTTGAAAATTCAGAAGGTAAAACTATAGACATAGTCTTTGCAGGAAGTAGAGACGACATAATGGCATTTTCACAAGCACTAAAGAAAGACTCAGATAAAGTACCACAAAAGTTCTCATTCAAATTCTTTATAGATAAGAAATCTGAATCAGATAATGGTTATTACTTCTACAAAACAAAACTGGGTGAAAACTTACAAGAGTTTATAAATGATAATAGCAGTAGTCAATACGAAGATGAAACCTTTAAGCTTATAAACAAAGAAGGAATAGATAAACTTAAACAAATTACCGATCAATTTTCAACCTTAGCCGAACTGAAAAAATTCATTACAAGTAAAAGATTTAATAAAAGCGATATTTAAACAAATTA
Source organism: Candidatus Borrelia fainii (assembly GCF_027925085.1). NCBI lineage: Bacteria > Pseudomonadati > Spirochaetota > Spirochaetia > Spirochaetales > Borreliaceae > Borrelia > Candidatus Borrelia fainii. Next base: position 73,338 of record NZ_AP027071.1, on the reverse strand, counting down.
AAAAATCTAAATTTTTTTCAATTAATCAAACAGACAAACACTATTTAGTGCATTTGTTTGTTAAACAGATAAAATAACAATTAAGCCTCAAACTAAAGCTTTTAAAAATAATTTATCTAAAACTTAAAATTAAAGAAAAAAAATTAAAACTATAGACTTTCAAAATACATTTTGATAATATCTAAATTATATTAAATATCAAAATACATTTGGTATAATTTTAAGATAAAGGATAAAAGATGAAAAAGTACATATTCATATTTCTAATATTAATTGGGATGCTTTCATGTGAGTCTTTAGATAAAGATACTGAAGAAAATAATTATTACAAAGACGGACAAAATCAAGAAAACAAATGGTAGAAATTTGCAGAAGAAAGCAAAAACAAAATTTTATAAGCTTCAATAATTCCTAAAAGAAAGATATTAAATCTTTCTTAAAACAGGTGTTATTCTTAAAAGCTTTACACATCAATATCGCCACCATATTATGGTGGCAAATTTTACTCTGATTTTTAAGATAAAATTTTAAAAAATTTAAAATTCATAGTACTTTTAAAAAATTAAATATTTAAAAAAAATATTTAATTTTTATATTTTTATTATTGCAGATCATTAATTAAATATGTATAATATAAGCATGTAATAAGGATATGATTATAAGGTTAAAGCGTGGTAAAGTGTATAAAACAATATTGTTTTCATTAGTTCTTTTAAAATTATCATGTGGTACCTTTTTAAAAGATAAGTACCACGGAGAATCTGAATTTAAAAATATAGAAAAAAACAAATATAAATCTATATCAAAAGAAAAAGGATAGCTTCACATCCAAAAATAATCTGTTCCAACCTAAAATTTAAAGCAATGAAAATGGAATTTTATTTAAAAATGTCAACGAATCTCATTTTTATATTCTTCTCACCTTGGAGACTCTTTAGGTTTAAAGAGTCTCTTTTTTTTAAGAAAAATCAATTTTTTCCTAACATAAACCAATCTAATTGTTTTCATATGCTTGACAAAAGTTCATACTCTAAGACATCAAGCTTCCCCAAAATATACAGCCATACAGTAAACTATACAGTAAATATTTAAGCAGTTCCTTAAGCAGTACCAACTTATAAATTTACTTAAGAATTACTCAATAAAATTTAAACCAATTAAATTATAAAAAATAATATTGACTTTTAAATTAAAAAAAATTTAAAATTATACAAAGACAAATAAATATTTTAAAACTATACGAAAGAGATGATACTATAAGACTCAATTGTAATTGGGTCTTTTTTTTTATCTTAAACTCAAATATCTAAAATTAAACTAATTTAAATATTTGACAAAAATAATATAACTAAATTATGTATTATTTTTGCTAAATATGATATAATTAAGTTCTCAAGGCAATTAAAAATGGATATTAAAATAGATAATGAATTTAATATAATTTTTGACAATGATTTAAAAATAGTAGATGGGCTTGATGAACAAAAGCAAAAATTATTATTATACCTAAAAACACCCGTTGGTAGTCTTTATAATAAAGACTACGGTCTTAACTTTACTTTTTTTTTAAAACTCTTAAAGACACAAAAAGAGGAAGATATCAAAACTTTTTTTGCAAATACTTTAAGAAGCCTCAACATTGACATATTAAATATCAGAATAAAAAAAGAAAATCAAAAAATAACATTACAATTTTTCCTAGCAGGAGACACGCTAAATATGGAATACAATATATGAAAATAATATTTGACGAAGAAATTGGGGTTCTTACAAAATCAATAGAAGAGATACAAAATATAAAAAAAGAGATACTTAAACAAGAATATAATATTTTAATAAAAGACAACTCAATATTTGACATAATAAACTACCCAAGTTCTGCAATCGATATGGAGATAATTAAAGTTTTAAATGAATTATTTGAAACACTTAAAGAAGGAGGAAAATACTTTAAAAGTTTACAAGAATCCTTAAGCATACCCAAAAGTTCAACTTATGAAGCAATAAAACAAGCACTTCTAGCAATTCCAAATATAAAATATGCAAATATCATAAGTTCATCAGGAACAATTGAGATTCACATAATATTTAAAGATGAGTATAGAAAAAATCAAATCATTGATAATGAAACACAGATAAATATTTGGGAAGCAATATATTATACTGCTCCAAGCGGTACAGCATTTCAAGGACAAATAGAACTTGAGTTTTTAAACAAAAATAGGCAAAAAAAGACATATAAGTTTAGCTTAGGAATAATTAAATACGCATATTTAAAAGTATTATACAAAACCGAAACAGATGCAATGTATAAGGAAATAGCTGGACAAATAAAAAAAATTTACAAAAAAATCATAAGAGATAAATATAAAGATATGGGCATTTCATTAAGATACCAAGATTTCTTAAGTCCTGTAAGCATAATTAAAGGAATTAAAAGCATGCGCATTGGTATTTGCATAAAAGAAAACTTAGATACTAAAATAACAGAAATTGAAAAATCTAAGTTTAATTTCAATACCGATATTGAAATTAAAGAAAATGAACTGATATCTCTTGATGAAAATTCAAGACTCATGATTGACAGAGAATAAGGTAATGAAAACAATACCACAATTTTTACAAAATACACAGATTTCAAAGATCATACAAAGCGAACTTAACTTCAAAAAACAACTATTAGCAGAACTTAAAGAACTACTTAAAAATTTTGATACAATTAATGTAGAAGGTATCATCAATTCAAGATATATTGCACTGATGATGCTATCATTATTTAATGCATTTCACTTAAAAAAAGGACTTAAAAAAGACCTAATCAATTCTCTTAAAGCATTAATATTTGCAATAAAATCAATAGGAACAGATGAGAGTTTTCATTTACTCTTCAAGGCATTTTTGCATGCAAAAGTTGAGGTAAGCGTTAATCCAAATATACCTGGAGAGATTATTATCAAATTAATTGACAATATTAGGTCACCTATTAAATTTAAAATAGCTGGAAAAATTAATGGAAAATTAAAAATTATTATAGTTAAACACAAAGGAAAATTTAAAAAACTTGCATCGAACTATATTCCAAAGGACTTTAAAAATTCAATATATGGATTTATAAAAACCCTAATTCCTGCTGGAAGGACTATTAAAATTTTTGACACTTATGATGAAAAAATAAAATAAAATTCACATATTATATTGTTTAAAACAAATAAGGAGGTTATATGGATTATGAAAATGAAGAAACAGAAGAAATAATACAAATAAAAGATTTTAACAGAAAAATCAAAGTCAATGAACATGACCTAATTCCCATTGACGATATTGTTGAAGAAACTTATGCAATTACATACAAAAATTTACTTGAGCAAATAAAAAAAGATACATTCTATGGAGGATTTGAATATTTCAAAAAGGTCATAAGAGAAATAATATCTAAAGAGCTGATTGAATACGAATCTTACATAGAGAAAATGTACTTAAAGATAATTTCTAAGCTAATAGGACTTGAAACAGAACCAAACAGTATTGAATTTAATGATCTTCTAAACAAACTTAAGGAAACATTAATTGAAAATTTAAAGGTATCTGGAAATAATGTAACATCAAGCAAAATATCAACCTACAATCCAAATAAACGAGAATTTGAGTTAGTTGAATTTCAAACCTTAATTGATAATTTAAGAGAAATTTTTACAGAAAATACTAATTTAGAAAAACTTAAAAAACATATAAGAGAGACTTTTGCTAGAATAGATGATTTTCAAAGAGTAAATAATTCAATAAGTCAACTTTATGTAAAGAAGAACAATCTTTACAAAGAATTAAACATTGCAGCACAATTACTAGGCTCAAGTAATTACGAAGATAAAGAACTAGAATTTATTGCATTTAGTAGAAGCAGAGGTGCACTCAAAAGATTAACAACACACCATTATTTACAAGGAGTTCCTGAAAATTTTAAATATTGGGGAATACCATCTAAACGTGATTCTTTTTATTCTTATAGCGAATTTGCTGAAAAGTCATTATATATAGACATTACGGGTGAAAAAGTAGAATTAAGATTTCCAAGAAATTTAAAAAATAAATCCATCTACCTTAACATAATCCTTGATATTAAAAGTTCTACAACTACTAATGATAATATGACCAAAAGGATCAACCTTAAATTTTCAGAAAATAATACATCACAATCTACAACTTTATACTTCTACAGTGGAAAACAACACAATATAACACAACCACTTCTTACAGGATGGTATAAATTAGAATATGCCTTATTAGACAATGATTCAAATCAAGATATTCCATATCTTACTAAAATATAGTTTTGGACATTTAATTTTTGTTAAATTTATGTTAATATATCAATATAACAAAATTTAGTGGTTTATCTTTCAAATACAAAATAATACATCTAACACATATTTAAAATGGAGGACAATATGAACACGGTATTTGACTTTTTATCAAATATTGCCGAGACAAAACTTATAATCATGGGGATATTAGTATTACTTACACTAATACCTTTAACGCTACTATTAGGACCTGTCATGAACGAAATAATTAAGATAATTAAGAATTTCATTGACAAAAAAAAATAAAAAGACAAAAAAAATTAAAAATAAAATTAAAAATTTAAGGAATAATTTATGTTAAACAAAAACAATACCAATTTAGGAATAATTTTCCTTCAAAATCTAATGGAATTTCTTGGATATAGTGATACCCCAAATGACCAAATTTTTGAGATAGGCATAAAAAAAGCCATTGATATTTATAAATACATGAATACTCTTTACTTAAATTCAATGCAAAAAATGGAAATCCAAGAATCCAAACAAATCATTATTGAACTTAACACCATACTTAATAAGATTATGAGGCTTACTGATGCAATTAATACTGATGCCGATCCTTCTTTCATTGAAGAATTACGACTTGAACGCAATAAACTTATGGCAACTAAGGCCCAATTACTCAAAGAAGAACTAGAAAAAGATATGAAAGAACATAAGAGAGTAAACAAAAAAGGAGATAAAAAGTGAACAAAAAACTAATTCTAAACCTAACGATTTTATTGCAATTAATTATATTTAGCATGATATTTAGTTGCACTTCCATAGCCACACTACCAGAAGAGCCTAAAACACCTACCGAAGTTACACTTAAAAACTTAAGCATATATGAAGCAAAGCTTGCAGGTTATGCACTGTATCTAGAAACATTTTTAACTCGCAATAAGCAAAAATTTAGGGATCAAAATTTTCCAACATTTAAGTTATTAGATGCCACTGTTTTAAGAGAAGAACACACATTAGAAGCAATTCAAGAAAACATAAAGCACTTAAAACATTACATAAACAATACAAAACCCATAGCTTTTGCCGTATACAAAAAATATAGTAAATTAAAAAAGTGAATTTAAAAGTAAGTAAAATTAAAAAACAATTAACATCTTTACTCTTTTATAAAAAAGTCCCAAATAGGGGCTTTTTTTTTTAATTCTTTAAGTTTTCTTTAAGTATTTAAAGATAAAAAAACATACATACATATGTTTAGTAAAATTTCAACAAAAATAAAGAACATTATAAGGTCAAAGAGAATCAACATGACTTGCCCTTAACAAGGCTCGTCCATTTCTAATTAATTTTAAATAAATATTATTAGTACTTTTTTGTTCTTAATATAAGTCATTTATTTTATAATATAGCAAAAACATAAGTTTGTAAAGTATTTTGCAAATAAATCAAACAAATGAAAAAAGAAAACTAATATTTAACTCTATAAAAAATAAATATTAATTTATTTTCATATTTGCTAAAACAAGTATTTACTTTTAAGATAAATTGTATTATTAATTAACTTAAGATTTATAAATACTTATATTAGGAGTAAACAATGAAAATCAAAAGTATAAAGGGTAAAACCAATAGATATCAATACAACTTAATTGTACTAATATCCACACTTAATTTCATGAACTTAAAACTCAATCAATACACACAAAAAGACATTTTATATTTTTTCAATGGCAACTTAAATAGAAACGATCAAAAAATAGTCAAGATTAAAACATTGCAGAATTATTTATACGCACTTGAGAAAAAGTTTAAAATCACACGCAACTACTGCAAACACTTAGGTAAAAAATGCGGAAGTGAAGTTTATTATACTCTACAATACTCAAAGAGAGAATGTCATGCCAAAATAAACTCACATTTCAAGGATATAAAAGAAGAGAAAATAAACAGGTTTAAAGAGAGGGTGGCTAACTACAAAAAAGAAAATGGGAGTCTAAAATGGGAGTGTATTTATAGTAATAATAATAATAAGAGAGAAGAAGAGACACTAATTAAATACATAAACAAATGCAATTTCAAGATTGATCTCCCCTTCTTTTTATTAAAATTAAAAATAGATAAGACAAAAAAGATAGAAATTATAAAGGAAATAAAAAGACATGAGACAAGTTTAAAAGCACTTAAGAGAGAAGAGATATCCCAAATAAAGGATGAAATTGAGAAGGGTCAGGAAGGGTGTATTAGGACCTTTTTAAAGGAAAGGGGATACCTAAATAAAAGTTTTCAAAGAAAGAATAATAAAAGAGAGCTTAAGGTAAAAAAACTTAAAGAGATACTAAGTGCAAAGGAAGAAGAACTTAAGGGGCAAAATTACGATGAGGCAATATTAAGAGAAGAAATTGGTAAAATATACGAAGTTTATAAAGAAAAGCCTCACTTTATAATAGAACAAGACAAATATAAGGATTTAGATCGTCTAATAAGGAAAATCAAAATAAGAACCAAGACTTGTAAGAAGCAAGAAATCAAAGCGGATGATATAAAAAACAATATTTTTAGTATATTATTAGAACAGCTAATGTATAAGGTAGATATTGGCGTATTAATACCAGCCTTAAAAAAATTTATTAACGCCAAAGATGAGTTAAAGTATAGCAAAGTAGTTGATAATACATATTATTACGAATTGCTTAAAATAATAAAGTAAGAAATTAACAATACCAAGGATAAGGAAGAATGGTGGCTTTACTAGAGTTATTGAAGCAGAAAAAAAAAGAGATAGATCCAAACAATAGAAAAAAGGGAAAACATAATATTTTCTCTAAAGTCGAAGAGATTAACAACCGCAGGATATATCATACTAAGATTTTCAACGATTTTTATACATTTGGAATAAGTAAGAATGAACCAACTAAGTTTTTCATCTCTCTTAGAGGAATTTTTAACATAGAGGATATAAGCATGTTTCATTTATTTTCTATTAGAGATGATGATGATTTTTTTGGTATTTATTATGGAATTAAGAAATTAGACAAGGCCTTTTTGGTAAAGAATTTCAATAAAAGAGAGACTTATACTTTAAGGAAATGTGAGTACATAGAATTTAGATTTAAAAAAGGTGGGGTTTTTTGTTATTTAAGTGGGCTGCATAATTTATTAAAAAAAGATAAGGTTGAAAGTTCCTACTATCAGACTTTATTAAGCATACTCCTAGAATTAGAGCGGGAACTTTATGCATTTTATGGGAAAAAATTGCCGGAAGGGGGTATCATTCCAAGATGGATACAAAAGAGACAAAAGTAATTACAGTAGCATCAATTAAAGGTGGGGTAGGTAAGAGCACTACAAGTTTAATATTTGCAACGCTTTTATCGCAGTCTTCTAAGGTGTTAATTATAGACATAGACACACAAGCATCAACTACCAGTTATTATTTTAAAGTAATAAAAGAATGTGGGGTAGATTTATTTAATCGGAACATATACGAAGTTTTAATATCCAATCTTCATATTGATAATGCTATTGTAAATATTAGTAGTAATTTAGATTTAATACCAAGTTATTTAACTTTGCACAAATTTAATTCAGAGGCCATTCCGTACAAGGAATTTAGATTAAAGGAACAGTTGAAGTTATTGGGTTTTGAGTATGACTACATAATACTTGATACTAATCCTAGCTTGGATTTTACTTTAACTAATGCTTTAGTATGTAGCAATTATATAATAGTACCAATTACAGCAGAGAAATGGGCAGTTGAGAGTTTAGATCTATTTAATTTTTTCATAGAGAAATTATCTATAAAAGCTCCCATTTATTTACTTAATACCAAATTTAAAAAGAATAATACACACAAGGAATTGTTAAATATTTTGAAACAAAATGATAATTTTTTAGGTACAATATCTGAAAGAGAGGATTTAAATAGGAAAATTGCTCGGAATGATGTTTTTGATTTAAGTAAAGATTACATAAGGGAGTACCAAGATACGCTTTTAACTTTGATGAATAAGATAGAAATTATGGCTTAATCTAAAGTGATAACTTACGTACACTTAGTGTACGTACAAATCAAAGGAGGGTTAGAAATGTACATAGAGGTTAATAAGAGGAATTTAGCTAAAGAGGTTACACCTGAAGAACAGATATCTATTCACTATAATAAGCTTAAAGAAAGATTAAAAATTAATTTTCAAAAAGAGATTTTTTGTAAAATTGAGGCAATGAAAGTTTTAAAAGAGATTAAAGATAATGAGTATTACAAACTTGATAATTATGCCAATTTTGATGATTTTGCTAAAGATTACAGACTTGCTAGAACTCAAACTTATAAATATTTAAAGATAGCTACTGCGATTGAAGAGGGAATTGTGGAGGAAAAGTATGTTATTAACAATGGGATTAATGGAACTATGTTTTTGTTAAGAAATAAAGAAGGTGTTAATATAAAGAAATCTAAACAAAATCCGTTAAAACCTTTAAGGTTTCAGCTTAAATGTCCAGATGCCTATGCCTTTTATAAAGGTAATGCCAAGCTTACAAGTTTTTTACTAGAGAGAGTTTTCTCGGATGAAAAAGAGTTTTTATCAAAAATAATAAATAAGTTTGAGTCTTCAAAGAAGGGGAAAAAGTAGAGTAATAGATTTATGGAGTTGGATTTATTTCTAAAGATTTTTTGCAAACAATTTAATGATATGGGGGGAGGTTAAAAAGGTTTTAGAAATGAACCTAACATGTAATAATAAAAGTTTTGATGTTAAAACATTTATTTTAAAGTTCTTATTTCAAGATATATTTTAATGCATAGATTTTAAAGTTTATTGAAAAATGATCAAGTGTTTATTTATGATATATAATTGGTTTTTGAAGTAAATAAGGTGAGTAGAAATTTCTGTATAATTAATTTTTTGTTTTTTTTAAAAAAACTTTAAAAAATATTTGCAAAATGTTTGAAATTGTTATATATTATAGTTAGTACAGATTGACATGCAATGTGTCACTCTTAATATAAGGACCTGTTACCTTAAAAGGTTTATTAGGGACTTTGAGGTCAGAGTTTCTAATAAACCTTTTATTTTTGGTATCCCAATAATATGTATTTTTCATATATTCTCTTCTCAACCAGGGGCTTAAAGCCCTTGGTTGAGAAGAGAATATATGTTATGGAATTTTGAAGTGTTTTGTTAATTTTTATATTTTATTTTAAATTAGAAATGTCATATCTGTTAAGATAGAGTTAATGTAAATTTTATTGTTAATTTCTCTATTTTAAACCCGTCTTTTATGTTAAAATTATAATTAATATTAAAATTTATGGTTTTGGAAATTAAGCTTAATTAGGATTAATTTTTTAATTGTACTTTTCTCCTTTTTGTAGATATTGGTTATAACCAATATCTGTTTTGTGTATATCATGATTCGTATAACAATAATTCACTTAATAATGAATTTTTTTGTAGGAAGTTTTTAAGAATTTTTTTTATTTGATTTGATTCATATTCAATCTTGTATTTTTGTAAAAACTTGTTTACAATTTATCTAAATGACATTTAAAAATAGAGAAGTAAAATATAATATTTTATTCAAATCCAATTTAAGCACGGCTGATATTGCAAAAGTTTTAGATGTTAGTGAATCTACTGTTTTAAAAGTTAAACTTAATATTTTAGGTGAGATTGCAAGTGGTCTAGGCAATACTGAGACACCTTCTATGTCTTCTAGTGATGTTGATATGGATACTCTTGCTAGAGATACAACATGTGAAGCTTATAAACTTGAAGGAGAACGTGACAGTTTTTATAAATCGTTTTATAGCATTGCAAATTCTTACGTAAGTTCTCATTTTAAGTACAAACAACTTACTTTGAGATCCGCTTTTAAAAAATTAATTGATGTTAATGAAGAAATTTTAAATTTAGAGAGGGAAATAAGTAATAGTGATGATAAGAATTTATGTAAAAAACTTGAATTGGATTTAAGGCAAAAGATTTATAAGAGGGATCGTATATCTAGAGAGCTTATTTTAAATGATATGAGAGAGGATTATGAGTGTTTGGTTAAATTAAAAGAAATTTTTGATAAAGGTTTAAAGTTGGGGTGATTTTGGAGTTAAATAATTTATCAGTTTTTATTAAATTACAAAAGAAATTTAAACAAAAATTTAATATTAACATTGCCACATTTTCACAAAATAAAAAACAAGAAATTGATTTTAACTCGTTTGAAGAGAAGTACTTAACTCTTAAACAGAAAAGTATAGTGGAGGATATAAATAATAATTTTTGCTCTAAATTAATATTTAATGGTGGTATATCTAGTGGCAAAACATTTTTAGCATCGTATTTACTGGTTAAGTTTTTGATTCAAAATAAACATTATTATCATAAAGATACTAATAATTTTATTGTGGGAAGTTCAATTGGTGCATTGCTTGCTAATACGCTTAAACAGATAGAAAAAATATGTAATCTTTTAAATGTGAAGTATGATTTAAAGATTTCTCGAAATGTTTCATGCACCATTTCGGGTTTGACACTTAATGTTTACGGTGGAAAAAATAGTGATTCTTTCTTTAAGATTAGGGGTAGTAATTCTTCTTTGGTATATGTCAATGAGGCGACCTTAATGCATAAAGAGACTTTACTTGAGATAATGAAAAGGCTTAGACAAAAACCGGCCATCATTATTTTTGATACTAATCCTGATAATCCTGCGCATTATTTTAAAACCGATTATATTGATAGATGCGATGTATATAGGACATATAATTTTAGTATTTATGATAATCCTTTAAATTTGAAAGATTTTATTGAAACACAGGAAATGATTTATAAAAATTTATCTGCTTACAGGGCCCGAGTACTCTTGGGAGAATGGACTGCTAGCGCTGATGCGTGTTTTAATGAAGTTATTTTAAATGAAGATTATACATTTAAAAGTCCAATCATGTATATTGATCCCGCATTTTCTGTTGGTATGGACAATACTGCTATTTGTGTACTTGAGCAAATGGGCTTTAAGTATTATGCTTATGTTTATCAGGATAGGAAACCTATAAGTGATGGGTCGATTCTTAATGCAATTAGTGTTTTGGCAGAAAACTTTAATATTAATACGCTTTATATTGAAGATCGAGATAGTACTGATGGGCATGGATTTTTAACAAAAATTATGATATCTATTAGACAAAACATTAATCATTATTTTAAAATATCAGCAGTTAAACCTTTAAGTAATAAGTTTGTGCGAATATGTACTTTAATACCCTTATTTAACGCTCGAAGAATAGAGTTTTTAAAAATTACGGATAAAAATGTTATAAATGATATTTATAGCTATAGTGGTGCTTTTAAAGGCAGAGATGATGCTCTTGATGCTTTAAGTGCTTGTTATTTACTCTTAAGCCTTGAATATAAAGATAGACTTAAACATTTTACCAAGAGAAAATATATCTAATAATTATTGGATTTAAGTATAAATGAGTATGAAAAGTGTAAATTAAAAGCCACAGTTTCAAAACAGCAGCTTATGTAATTTTTAAAGTACACTTTAATGGAATAGTCATTCAAAGTGTACTTTTTTTTAAAATTATAGTTTAGTTTGTTTCACATATACATATTTTTCTTAAAATTAAGGTAGGATTTTCTAGATGTATTTCTTTTAAACTTTCAGGGTGCTATATGATAAATAATGGAATTGTAGGAAATAAATATTTAGCAAGTGTAATAGTTGTAATAACAAAACAAAGGACAGTCTTTAATTAATTTGTGAAGGTTTTATCATTATGGCTAAAATGATCCAAGGTAGTTTGAAGTACGTTATAATGTGTGTAGTTTAGTATATTGCATGCATTTATGTGCTATATATTGTAATAATAAATAATAATAACTATATTATTACTTGTTATTACAATATATGAGGTGTTAGAAGTTTAATGAGTAGAAAAATTATTATTTTATTAGCTTTTATGTTATTTTTTTGTGTCCAAGGTTATTTTACAAGCTTGAAAGCTGTCTTGCAAGATAGAAATTCAAATTTGCAAAATGATCAAGAGGAAAGGTCAAAGGTTTTTAAAGATAAGTTTGAATATATACCTTTAAAGAAGGTGGAGAGTGATGTTTTTAAAAATCTTAAAAATGAAAGGCCGAAAGTTATAATTGATGAGTTAAAACTTCCTGTTGTTTCATTTGATGTAGCAAAATTATCAAGTCCTTTTGACAACTTGGACATAGATTTTAGTTTTTTTAAAGTAAATTTTACTCACGATGTTCAAGATGGGCAAATAAAGTCTGGTAGTCAAAAAAATCAGGTTGTGGGAAAGATAAAAAATGCAAAATTAAAAAGTATAAGTCTTTTAGTTACAGATCCTGTTAAGAAAATTTTAGGTACGGACTATTTTCCTGATATTTTAAATGAAATGAAAAAAAGGGGATTTCAACCCAGACATTTGTTGATTATCCTTTTAGGATTTAGGACTAATATTGGAGAAGAGATTAATGTAGAGATGAATTTTGATCATTTAAGTATTTTGGAGCAGGCTCTAGAGCAAAAAAATAAGATGATTCATATTGGTGATAAAAATTTTTATGCATTAAAATTAAATTTTGTAACTAAGTCTGAAAACTATGATAAATTATTTTTGCCAGGTGAAGTTAAATATGATAGTTCTGATGATAAGGTGATATTTAGAAATGAAGGTGAGCAGGATTACACTCAAAATGATTCAACTGTAATACAGAAGGTTGAAGTTATTAAGATTTCTGCAGGTTATTTTAATGTGTTAAAGAATTTGATTACTGTAAATCAGTTAAAGGATTTCCTTGATGAGAATAAAGAAGCTATTTTAAGATTTGTAAAATGATAATTAGTTTTTTGATTCAATAGGATCTAATTGTAATTAGCATGTTTGTTAGTCATTGAAGTTTATACTTTTTTATTAAGGTATTTTTTTAAGAGACATTACTAATTTTAAGTTATATATTATAATACGTATTATAATATGTTAAATAAACGCGCTTTAAAAGCGCATTTATTTTAATCTATTTGAGATTTTTGTGCCAGTCTTGTTAATTTCAAAATTTGAAATAACTATAGACTAGTCCTTAAAGCCTTAAGAATTTTTATACCAAGGCATCTTGGAATTTCTTAAGAATATTTTCAAAACTACCATCTTTAGTAGCATCACCTTGTGCAAAGCCTATACTTATAAGTATTTTTTCCCATTCATTGTTGATCTCGGTTAGATTTGCACCTGGATTCTTTTTAGCCTCTTCGATTGCTCTTTTTGCAGCCAATGCTTTTAAGAATTTTTCTTCATTATCATTACCAATGGCTGTAAATGCAGCGCTTAACTTAGCTTCTTGATAAGGTTTATCTGTTGCTGCTGCACTCAAGAGACCAGTAATATCACTAAAGTTCTTAGCAAGAGCTGTTATTTTTGAGTGATCTTGAATAACTTGTATGTATTTATCACCTGTTCCTGTTCCTGTTCCAAGTCTTACTGGATTAGGACATGAATTTTGGCTACAGCTTGATAAAGTGATTAATGCTACTATAGCACATGAAATAATTTTTTTCATTAAACATTCTCCTTTTTATCGAATTGTATTCAACACGATAATGTAATTTATTTATAATCATGTTATCATTTTTGCTTAAAAAGCACAAGTGTATACCCTATTAATAGGGCCTATTTATTAATAAATAGGCTTGCTTAAATAATTAAAATGTCTTGTTTGTAGTTATAATAGGTAGTTTAGGAGTTTTGTTTTGCTTTTTAAGTTTATATTTACCTATATTTTAATTATATATATGAATTATATATTAAAATTATATATAAATTTAGAATTTATTCAATAGATATGGACGATATGGACTTATTATTTAAAATAATACTTGCTCTATTTAAATATTGATATATGTTTGTTATTAACAACAAATAAGACAATGCATATTTAAGGAGAATGTTGTGGCGTTAATTTTATTCTAGCTTTGTTATTATTACCTTTCTTTCACATTTTGTGAACCTAAAAAACCTTAAGTACTTAAAGAATAGGTAATAGTCTTAAGTTACAATATTGGCAATTTAAATGCATGTGTTTTATTTGTTATTTTTAATTTTTTTGTTTCAAGTTTTGATGGTAGTATGTGGTAGAGTATGTTATTTTTTAAGTATTTGCCAAATCCTTTTAAGGAGTCTTTTTTCTAAAGTATTGTTTTAAAGTGTTGTTTTTATTTGTAAAATGTTTAATATATATATATATGGTTTAATATATGGTTTAATATAAATATAAATATAAATATAAATATAAATATATATATATATATACGTAACTATATGCATATTTTGTTAATGTCTTAATGCTTAATCAACTTGATTTGTTTGGGTCATTAGCTTATGTTATTAGATATTTGAGGTGCAGCTTTGCTTAATTGCTAAGCTAGCGTTGTTATGATACAAGATCCTACACTATAGTCTATTAATCTATAGTGTAGAATTTTTTATATTTTTAATCTTAAATTCCTTATTAAAGCCCATTATAGCCTGAAATCAGGCTCAACAGTTTTAATTTGTGGATATTTGTTAAGTGTTTCTTGAATTAACTTAACAAAGTATGTGCTATCAAGTAGTATTTTATAGTCAGTAATAGTATTTTTTGTCTTATTATTGACTGTTATTGTGGCTTTTATATATTGAGATTGTGTTAAAGCCATTATTACTTCTCTATTTTTATATGCTATCCAGAAAGGATTTGCTTTATCATATCCAGCTTCTTTTGAGGGTTCGCTTTTGTATGGTTTAACAGTTACTATTAATTTTACTATTTGTGTTCTTGTATTGAAATCCAATTGAGGATTATCATCTAGATAAAAATTTGTAACTTCAAGATCATCACCATTATACTGGATTGTTTCAAATAGTATAACAGGCCTAATATACTTACTAAATTCTCCATCACTTTTAATAGGTGATATTGAATAGGAATACATAAGCTTGTTTTCAAGTGAGCTTATGGGTTTTTGATCTAGTCCTTTAATGCTTATGGCTTTGTTTTTTGTCCATGATATTACTGGGTACCGCATTCCTATATTTGTAGGTACTGTTGTAGGTGTAACTCCTTCTAGCATTTCATATGGTTCTTTGAATTTTTGTCTTAAAGACCTATTTATAAGAGAACCAGATTGATTATCTCCATTTTTATTCAATTGGCTTAAATAAAATTTACGTTTAGTGGTTCGTTGTTTAACTTGTTCTTGATTTTGTTTAAAACTTGTTGTCTTTTCATTATTGCATTGTAAGCAAAGTATCATTGCAGGCATTAATAGTAATATTTTTCTATACATAAAATATCTCTCCTTAATTTATCTCTAAGTTAGTTCATACCGTTTATTATTAAATATACTTAGAGTTTGGATGTTTGTTGTATTGTCGCATAGGTTTCCATTATCTCATAAGTTTGAAATTTTATCATCTTAATTATTAGTTTGATATTAAATTAAGTATGATTTGGTATTTGAGTGTTGATTTGTAAATAATTGTTATTTTATTGTTATTTTGTGCTAATTAGTACATAATCGGCATACAAATTTTGTAAAAAGTTGTAAAAATTTTAGTAATGCTTTATAATTTGACATTAAGAAATTATGTTGTTAAATATTGTTTTTATCTTAACATTTTTAATTTTTGGCTGTTCATCTTCATCTTCATCTTCATCTTCAGAAACGGTTGAGGTTTTGCATAATATTAGTGAAGGTACACTCCATACAAAGATGACTTTAAAAAATGGTTCAGGGTTTGTTTATATGGATTATCCTAATAGGATTAAAAAGGATAATAATAAATATTTTGTTTTGGATTTTAATATTAAAACTAATAGGCCCCTTAATCTTTTAAAGGTATCTTTTAATGGTATTGAACTTGATCTTAAAGAGGTATTGTTATCTTATGATAATCGATTGAAATTAGATGGAGAAGAGTATATTTTACCTTTTGATGATTCAATTGAACTAACGGGTTTTTGGATTTACTTAACTTCTGAGTTGATAGAACGTTTAGAACTTTTAAAATTTGCAAAAACTGAAGGCTTTAAACTTGATGTTGAGTGTATTGAGCGCAAAAGTGGTGTTAAGAATAATATTTCTTTTAACAGCAGTGTAAGTAGTTCTAAGAAGTTTTTTGATCTTGTTGATAAGTTTGAAGTCCTTTAAAGTTTTTGTTTAGCATTTTTTAGTAAAATGTGTTTGGAGGAGAATAGAATGGATAAGATTAAGTCACTTTTATTTAAAATATATATTTTCTTGTTTATATGTTTTTGTATATTTTTCATATTCTTTGTTATCATGTACTTAAACGGTTTATTTTCAAATAGAGTGTTTTCAACAGGAGAACGTTATTTTTCAAATCCACATACTAGTATGATAAGAGAGAATACTTATTTTAAAGAGTTTGGTTTTCATGGCATTAAGAGTATGTTTTTTAAAGAGTTGTATGTTAGTAAGGACTCTTTTGATTTTAAGTCTTTGCAAGATGCAGAAAGAGAAAAGATAGTTTCTTCTTATCCATCTTTTACTCTACGTCTTAAGGTAGTTGATAAGGGACGCTTAATGAAATTTAAAAATGTAGTCTTTGATGGAGTTAATGCCATATATAATGATAATATAACTAAACCAGAGTTTAATTTATCAAATGAGCCATATTTTAGTATTATTGGTAATAATGATGTAGATCAAAAATATTTGGGTGAATATCCAGTAAAGGTGGTTAATGATTTAACTATTGCGTTTAATGAGTCCCTATTTAAGGTTTTACGTGAGCAAGCAAAATTAAAAATTACTTTAATCTCTCATGATAATGTTGAGTATAGTATTGAGACTGGTAACTTTTTATCTGATAGTAGATTTGATATTATACATTAATTAATAATTACATTAATAAAATTTAATTTCCATTTTATTTAATTTTTGGTGCATGCACCTTATTTTTTTAATAGAAATTTTAAATTTTTGCTGTATATTATTTTTCTAAATATTTATTAAGGAGATAAGGATAAGAGAAAATTATGAAAAAAATTCATGTTATTGTTTTATTTTTAGCTGTATTAATATTTGGTTGTAACCCTGATGGAAGTTTATTTGTAGATCCTTTGTTAAAGTCAAAGGGTTCCCAAAATGGGATGAGTATTCTTCAAAAAATGGGGAAATCACTTGATGATAAAATTATTGCTATTAAGGAAGAACAAGTTTTTGGTGTTCAAGTATCAGAAGGTGAAGTTGCTGGAGATAAAGAGGTTCTAAAAGGTGAAGAAGAGAGTTTAGAAGAAAATTCTAAAGACAAAGAAGGACCAAAAAAAGAAGGTACCAAAGAAGAAAGAGGTTTAGATGATAGTCAAAGTTCAAATGGTGTTAATTCTGTAATTGTTGGAGCTACTGGATCTAAAGGTATTAGTTCTGAAACTGGAACTGGAACTGAAACTGTAGCTTCTAGCCAAGGAGTATCAAAGGCTTTAGAGACCTTAGTGGTTGCTCAAGAAGCATCATCACCAACTGTTAGTGTAACTACAAAAGTATCACCACAAACTGTTAGTGTAACTACAGAAGAGGTAAAAAGTCCTATTAAGCCTGATGTTCAAGTGTCAGCTAATGGTGGTAAAAAAGCAGTGACAAAGCAAGATCCTAATAATAAAAATTCTAATAACCAAGGAAAATCAAGTCTTGGATGGTGGAATTGGTTTTTTAGCGCAAAATGGGACTACGAGTGGTAAAGAAATAAAATGAATCCCAATTTGGTGTGAAATTGGAATTGAAATTATGATGAAAATAGATATGATGTTTTATGTGCTGATGATATTGAAGAATTGATTGATGTATGTTAATTGATATGCCCTAAAGTTTATATACTTTAGGGTGTTTTTTTTATTTAAGTTATTATTTAAATTGGTTTAAATTCCCCCACTTCCTTTTAGTTGGAATACTTTTTAAGTAAAAATTTGAAAATTTACTTGAAATTTAATTTTATTGCTATATATTATCTTAATATTTTGAATAGTTTATAAGGAGGGTAGATATGAGAAATTTTAGTATTATTGTTTTGTTGTTAACTACCTTAACATTGAGTTGCAAGCCATATAATTATGGATCTGTTCAAAGAACAAAAAGTTTTGTTGACTCTCCTCTCCTAAGACCGGATCGTGTTGGCCAAGAGGTCGCGGTTGGCGGTAGAGAAATAGAAAAAGCTGTTAGTCGAAATTTAGGAGTTGCTGATGTGCAAAGAAAAGACACAGCTGATGTTAAAAATGGAGATGTTGTTGCCCGGAAAGCTAGGGATGTGCTTCAAAAAGCAGGAAATGCTATTCAAAGAGATGTAGATGGTAGTGTTGAGGGACTAAAAAATGATGTTATTCAAAATTTAAAAGGTGCTGGTGTTCAAGTAGCCGTAGATGGTGCTAAGAATGGAGGTGCTGGTGTTCAAGTAGCCGTAGGTAGTGCTGAGAATGGAGATGATCGTGGTCAAGTAGCCGTAGGTAGTGCTGAGAATGGAGATGATGGTGGTCAAGAAGCAGGAAAGGTTTCCCAAAACTTAGGAGATACTGGTACTCATTTAAATTTTGATTTAGGTGTTGAAAACAAGGGAGATATATCTAGTAGCGGTATGTCTACTAACTATGTAACAGGACATGTAACAGAAAATAGAGATTCAATAGATTCAATTACTAGTACTAGTTCAAAGTTAGATACTGCTTTACAAATAGCAGGAGCGTCTACAAGCTTATCTGGTTATGAGGGAGAAGTTACTACTAACACTCAAGATAGAACTTTTGTTGAGACTGGAACACAGGAATCTAAAACACAACGTTATGATTTTTCTAGTCAGGATATGAAAGATAAAATTTTGGGAAGTGTTGTTAGTGGCAGTAAAGACAGCGAGTCAATGATGAGTTTGAGTTCCAATGCTTCAAGTGAAGCTAAAGATAAAACAGTGGTCTTGAGTTATGATGTTATAAGTAAAGGCAATGACGTAGCAGTAGATTTAAGTTCTAATGAGACTCAAATGATTGATCGTTTAGAAAAATATCTTCAAAGTGCCATTAAGATTAATGGTATATCAGATTCTGAGCAAAGTAAATTAGAATCTGGACGTAAAAAATTCTTTAATTGGTTAAAAACAAGTGATACTGATGCTTCTAAGAGAAAAGCATTAGTACAGGATCTACAAAAGGTGTTTGCTCTAATAAAAGAAAAAAGTTCAAATTCAGTAGAGCTTCAAAATTGGATAGAAATTATTGTATATGATATTGAGGATAAAAGTACTATTGTTGATATTGGTAATGATGATGAATTAAATAGTGATCAAGAGATAGACTTTTTAATAAAAAATACTCTTAGCTCTAGGAATTATAGTGGATTTGCTGTAAGTTTATTGTTCCAATCATTGGCAGATACTCTTTATGATAGTGAAAATAATCATGAAAAATCTGAAGAGCAGATATTTAATGATCTAAGGAAAGTATTTTCTGATAGTTCTACTAAAAGTGGGGGGGTTTTAGAGTTTAAATCTAAAATTGAGGCTATAAATTAATGTAATGATTTTAAGAATTTACTCTAAGTTTATAAAAGCCTTAGGGTAAGTTCTTAATTTAGTTTCGTTTGATTTATGCAGGGTAGTAAATCTTTTTTAAGATTATTATATGCAAATTAACGTGTACATACATTTATATTATTTTGATATTTAAAAATTATTTACAATTTTTTTTAGAAATTGATAAGGAGGAAGAGTATGAAAATTGCTAAAATTTTTGTTGTGCTCTTAAGTATTTTGGTATTTAGCTGTGATTTAGCTAACTTACTTGGGAAGGATAAACTTGATGATCATCAGGTCGAGAAAATGGGAAATTTTCTTAAAAATGGCTTGAAGGCTGTTATTGAGGGTGAAGATTATTTGGTAGATTCTCTTGAAGAAGGGGAATATGAGTATGAATATTTTTATGTTGATGAGAAAGGTAACATTGTTTATGTAGATTATGATGGTGTTGATTATCGTCCAAAAGTTGATGTTGTAGAGGGTGGAGATGAAATTAATGTATCTGCTGGTGGAGTAGTTACTGCTGGTGATGACCAGAAAGCTGTCACTTCTCAAGCAACAGAAGTTAAAAAAGATGAAACCCAAGAAGCTGTCACTTCTCACGCAACAGAAGTTAAAAAAGATGAAGCTCAAGAAGCTGTTGCCGTTAAAGTAACAGGCTCTAATAAATGTGTAGACCCAAAAGTGAAATGCTTGAGAAAAAATAGAGCTAAAACTCTCAGTCTAACTCACCAAAAACCAAAAGAGTTTATATCTCCTCTTTTAGGAACAAGAGTTATTCATTCTTATGGTTCCCGTGGTATTAACTGTAAATCAAGAGAGATTAATTCAGCAGGTGGTGTAAGCGTATATATTAGTGATGATGAGAAAAGTAAATTTGAAAGTTTAGAGAAGTATGTTGGAGATGCTATTAAGGTTAATGGTAGATCAAAATCTGATCAAGAAAAGTTTAAGAATATCTACCAAACTTTCTTTAAGTGGTTAAAAAAAGATGATCTCCCTTCTTCTTTTAAAAGATTAGCATTGGGACGAGATATGAAAAAGGTGTTTGATTTTATAAAATCAAATGCTAGCGGTTCAAAAGAGATTCAGAATTTGATTATTGAAGGCAAAGATAAAGAAATTTTAAGATCAGCTGGAATTTATTCTACTAGTGACATTAAAAGTGATGCTGAAGTAGAAGCTTTAATGAAACTTTCTGTTAGTGATAAAGTTTATAGTGGAAATTATTTAAGTCTATTTTTCCAAAGATTAGCAGATAGTTTTGAAGATTGTTATGATTGCAGTGATAATTCCTTTGATTATGTATTTAGACAGATGAAATCTGTGCTTGATGGTACTTCTTATAAAAGTGATGATTTTTCCACATTGAAGACAAAGATTAAGGAATAAAATTTAAATACCAATTTATGCTTTACCTTACCCTAGGGCTTTTAAGCTTTAGGGTAAATTTATTTTACAATTATTTAATTGGTTTAATTTATGTCAAGTAAATTTTGAAGTTTAAAGCATGTGTTTTCAAGTTTAGGTTAGTTATTTTGTTTGAAGTTTTTTATTGTAAGGGGTGATTAATATCTGTTTTAAGTATAGGTTTGAACATATATTTAATATGTTAATATTGATCGATTAAAATTTAATTTTGGAGAATATTTAGCTTATGATAGTAATAAGACTCTTTTTTAAATTATTATTTGCAGTTAGTTTTTTTGTATTTAATACTTGTAATAAAGAATCTTAAAAGTCTACAGTATCTTATTTAAACAATCATAGTGGTACATGAGGATTTGCATTGGATCTAACTAATAGTCATGGTAGTTTACTTGTAATTATTTATAATTATTTATAATTCTTATTTAGGTGATTCTATACGAATATATCTTAAATTTAAAAGTGATCGTAAGATTAGATTAAAGTCGTTTAAATTAAATGAAGGTGATATTTGTTTTTACGACATTTATGCTGGGGATGAGTCAACAAATGGTGATTCTAATTTGAGTAGTTTGTGGAGTAATGGTTTTAAATTACTCTAGTTTCTATTTATTGCGATGAGTTTGTTGTAGAAACTGATAATTTTATTAAAAATATGATTTTTAAATTTAATTATTAATAGTTTAATTATTAATAGTTGTTGTATAGTTATATTTAGTTTACAATATTAAATATTATTGATATAATTAATTTATGATATTTAAGAAATGTAAGAATGATTTTGAAAATATATTATTTAATAAATATACAATCGATCCATTGAAGCTTTATAGGTATTCTTTATTTTTTAGGAATTACATAGAAAATTCAGCAGAAGATGCATTAAAACCTGGGATTAGATTAAATTTTTTAAATTCCTCCACAGTTGATTTGAATGATTTACAACCTTTAAGCTTAGAACTTAGCGAGGCACTTCTTGAGGCAATGATAAGTTATAGGTTTAATGGAGCAGGATATATTTTAATTAAACCTAAGGTTTTAGATGAAGATTTAAGCAAGAGTGTGAAAGATGAATTGCCAGTTGGATTTAAATATTTAGACTATAATCGGATAATAAATGATCACAGTAGTAATTATTTAGAATATCTGCAAGATGATGGTACATCTATTATTTTGCACAAGAGTAGGGTTATAATCCATGAAAATTTTGATTATATACTAGGAGAGCATATTCCAGTTTATACCCAAAGCTTACTTTTAAGTATTTGTCTCTTAGAGCAGATATATTCAGAGATTGAAAAGCGCATTGGGCAATATAATTTTTTGTTTTATAAAGATGAGCAGCTAGTTGAGCTTATGGAGTCATTGCAAGATGCTAAGAATCAGATTAGTTTTAACACTAAGGGTAAGGGATTATTTTCTACGTTTTTTAAAAGTAATGATGGTGTAAATAAAGGTTTAGGCAGGGTTGGGTCTGAGATTGACCTTGTGTTTGAGAGGCTAAAGGGTGGTTTAAGTAATGAGGGAATTTTTTATAGTGCTGATGAGGGTGCAAGTTTACAGGTCATAAAGTACGATCTTGCATTTTTAAAGGATGCGTTTGAACTTGTAAAAGCAAAGATAGGTGCTGATAGTAAAGAACCTCTTACTAGAAGTTTTAATGAACAGGTTAAGGGTTTGGGAAGTGATGGAAAGGGAGATAGGGCTAATTATATTGATTTTTTACATACCGTGCAAGAAGCAGCAGTGATTTCAGTTAATCTTAAGTTAAGTAAGTATTACAGACTTAGCATGCGTTTTAATGATCTAGTCATATTAAGTGATGAGCAAAAATTAGAGCAAGATATGAGGTTACTGAATGTGTATTCTAAATATCTAGAGATTATAAAGTCGAATTCTTTAAGTGATGATGAGGTTGCGATATTAAGGAATAAATTACATTTTGATTTTAGATTTTAAATTTTATTTTAGGAGGTTTAATAATGGAAAATGCTGGTATTAATGTTTCAGATAAACTTAAAGGAGATATTTCTATTAGTGAGAGTTTAAATAATACTGGTCATAATAGTATTAATGATACTGATAATACTACCCATAATAATATGAGTGGTGCTAAAGTTAATAATCTTAATAAGATTGATAGTGTTAATAATAATGAATTATTAGCTAGAGCTGTTTTAATTACTAGACTTGCTGATGATAATTTAAGTTTTAGTTATAATACACAAGAGCTTTTAGGTGCTGGAAATTCATTAGATAAAGTTTTAGATATTCAAGTATGCGAGCTTATAAGGAAGTATGTTGATGAGAAGCAAATAATGGCAGTTGCAGGTAATCTTGATATCTTTAATTTAAGTGATGAGGTTAAGGATATACTATTAAGGCTTGCAAATGCAAATATTGATTCGTCTAAGAACAGTAATAATTCATATAGTTTAATGACCTTTAGTAAGGGTAATTTAAAGGAGGTATTAAATTTACGAAATCCAAATAGTACAATAAAGGATTATAAAGATTTAAGACAAGCAATGTTGAATGAGTGGATGCAAATTAAGCAAGAGTTTTATAATTTTAAATCTTAAGTTTTAAAATTAAGTTATTTTGATAATTATTTAAAATTTATTTAAATTTAAAAAATTTAAGGAGAGTATTTATGCCAGACAAGAGTGAACCTGAGGCAGCTATTCCTATTGTTGATAAGGGTAAGATTGAGAACAAAATAGCATCCTTTAGGAAAAAAAGACAAACATCAATTTTGGAACAACTTAAAAACTATAGTACATATCCAGCTGTTTTTGATAGAACCAGTCAGTTTAGAGCATCTGATTTTTATTTTACTCATAGGGGAGGACTACAATATTCTGTAGCAGATAAGTTAGAAAATTATCAGGCTATTAATTTTTGTTATAAACGAGGAGTTAAACTAGTTATTGAGAATGGTATAGCACCTCGAGTAGCATATGGTGGTCTTAGAGATCTTTATGGAATTTGTATAGATTACGATGAGTCTACAAAAACGGCAACAGTAATATCAACAGCGAGCAGTTTTGAGTGTATTTTACTCTCAGATTCTAGTATTAAAGCTGGAGATAAATTAGCTTTTAATGATCTTGGATTGCTTGAAAAGATTGTTGACTCTACTCCCGTGCAAGCAATAGCTTTAAGTGATGCTTATGAATTTAAAGATAATCCTGGCTTTCATGGCACAAAGATTATGTTTATAAGTAGGCCTGCTGCATAGATTTTGAGTGGTTAGTAATTAATTGGTTAGTAATTAAATTAAAGTTGAGTTAAAAAAAATTAGTTAAAAATTCAAGGAGAAACTAAACATTGAATGAAAGTCTATTTAATAATGAAGAATTTATAAATACTATTAGGGATTCTCTATCCCTTGATAAACCAATTCCTGAATATTATCATTTTTTTGATAATGAACAAATAGAGAGTGGTGATATATCGCTTGCAAGTGAAAAGGTTATAAAGTGGAATTCAAATATAGTAGATCAACCAACGCTTAGAGTAAATGATTTTAGTACTGTAGCTACTATCAAGTTTAAGAAACAAGTGGTTCTTGTTAACTATTTACCATTTCAGTATGCCTTTACATATTATGCACCTGATGGGAAATTAGATGTGCAGGCAATTAATAACATTAATATGAGAGACGGACTTAAGTATTCATTATCTAAGATACATAAGCTTTTAAGTGCACATTACTTAATAGGTGGTTTGTGCTTTTCAAGTGATAAGAAGAATCGTCGCACCCTTCTTGTTGATGATGCTAATAGGGAAACCATGTATGGGTTACTTAATATTCCAGGTCAAATAGATAAATCTGTTACAGTGACACAAGCTTTAGATCTAATAAAGGCTTGCAATGCTCAATTGGGTAAGATCAATTTGGAAGATGAGAGAAAAGTTCCTTTTAAAGTATTAACGACACCTAAAGTTAAAGCTCTCTTACTTGAAAGACTACGTAATAATAATTATTCATACAAGGATATGTTATTTGATTCTTTAAGTTCAATAAATAATGATGCTGATATTGAGCTTGAGACTACGAATTTATTAGATGATGAGATGTTAATTTATCCAAGAAGTTCTAAGCTTTTGGTATTAAAAGATGGACATCCTCCGGTTTTAAATGCATATACACAGATGTCAAGTAGTAATTTTAGGACTAGTTTTCTAGATTTTTCTATTGGAAGCATCATTGCAAGTCAAGAATCAATACTTAGACTTAAGATAAATTGGCCCTGATTATGGATAATGGGGATTTGGGTAAGATTTATGCCAAGGTACTAGATTTACTGATGCTTAAGTGTGAGGATCTTAAGTTTAGTGAATTTAATGTATATGTGGATTTGCTTGAGGATATTTTGCTTAGCAAAGGTTTAGGACTTGGGGATTTAAATATGAGTAAGATATTTTTGCTTATATATTATTTTCTTGGGTGTGAACTTAAAAAGAGAGGCAAACTTTTGCATTTTGATTGTAATAAAGTTAAATCCGAGCGACTGGGTGAAATATCGGTGGAATATTCAGGTTATGTTTTGCATAATGAATCTTTAAATAAGGATTTTTGCGTTGCTTTTAGTAATCTTGTAGAAGATATTAAGACTTGCAAGAGAACATTAATAGGCGTTGTATGATGAGTGGTCTTGGTCTAGCTATAACTAGTAGCATTATAAGATATTCAAGACCTATGTTTTTATTTAAGAGGAATTTAATTAAGAATAGAGCTAATGCTTCTTATGAGAAAAAGATTGAAAGAGAGAACCCTGTTAATTTTTATGGTGTGTTTTTATTTAAGGATGGGGACATGGTTGAGCTTTTTGGTTCAAATATCTTTATAAAAGAAATATGTGCTAAGGTCTATACCTTAGATACTATTGATTTTAACCTGGAGGATCAGGTACTAGTAGATAAAGATTTAAT
The DNA here is from genome assembly GCF_027925085.1 of Candidatus Borrelia fainii. NCBI lineage: Bacteria > Pseudomonadati > Spirochaetota > Spirochaetia > Spirochaetales > Borreliaceae > Borrelia > Candidatus Borrelia fainii. The sequence continues at coordinate 47,088 of NZ_AP027071.1, read as the reverse complement.
GGAGATTGTAAGTGTGAATAAGTATTATGTATATTTAAAAACCGGTTATACCGTTTTAATTCTTAAGAAACTTTAATTATCTCTTTAAGGAGAATATTTGTGTTACTTAATCTATATGAATCACAAACTTTTTTAATAAAAATACTAATTACGTTTAAGGATTACTTAAAGCATCATTCTTTCAAGATAGAGGTTATCAATTCTTATAATCGTTTGTATTTAACTGACTTAATAGATGATTATTCTTACCTGTTAATTATAAATCCTAAAGGTTTTGATTGCTTAGATCCTCGAGCTTTAAGAAGTGGCAATTTTTATTCTAATGTTAATGAATTTGGACTAAAGTTTACTCTTTGTTTTATGGGGTTTGTAGGGGATGTTGGTGATCTTAAAATCTATGTTAATTTGCATAAAATTTATGAATGTTTCTTGGATTTTTTGCATGAGAATTCTTGCAAATTTGAATTTGTAAAATCATTAGAGGATGAATATGATTTGTCTTTAAATTATTATCTGAAATCTACAGGTGATTTGTTAAATGGGGGTGTTAGTAATGTTACTTATAATAGCGGAAGGGCAATTCTAGGGTTAACTCAGTCTTACAGAGCAGACATACAAGTTATTGAGATTAAAAGTTAAAACAAGGATTAATAGAAAAGATTAATAAAGATTAAAATAAAAAAATTAAATTTAAAAATAGGAGATTATATGCCACAAGATACAATTAGCGTCAATTTGATTGAAGATACAGTTAGATTGCATAGTATTGGTTATTATAATCCTTTGCTTGTTTACAAGAGCAAGGTTTTAAATGAGGGACATTTTGTTTTAAGTGTTTCAAGCTTTAAAGATACTTTAAAATCCATTGAGATTAAAGAGGAGCTTAAGGCTTTACCAGAGCAAGTTAATTTGGCTACTCTTCAGCGTGAGTTTTTGTCAAAAAGTTTTAGTGATTTTTTTAATGCAGAAGGGCTTAAGTCTTGTAATTTTTGTCTTTATCAAGATAAAGATACGATAGTTGAATTTTTAAAGAAAAATATATATCCATTTGTAGTCTTTGTAGAAGTGGTAAGAGATTTTTTAAAAACGGATTTTGATGATATTAGTGAGCTTACTAAATTTGTGGTATTCTCAACTAATAGTGAGCATTTGCCTGGGTTTATAGAGGTTCTACCTGTAAGCCAGAGGGATAGAGTCATCTTGATTTATGATAGTGGTGAAGATAATTTGCATCTTAAGTTCATGGCTAAATATTTGCATGAGGCTAGTATTTTTCATGCAACTAATCCTTATGGAATTACATTAAAAGCCAAGCCAATTTATGATGCGACTTTAATTAGTAATTTAAGACAAAGTAATATTAATTTTTATTCTCTTCTTAATGAGACTGGTAGAGATGGGGTTTTGGCTTTCAAAGAAGGGGTAGACTGTTCAGGTAGACCAATTGATGAGTCATTTACGTATTATCTTTTAAAAAATGAATCAACACGTGAGCTTATTCGTATTTGGAACCGTAATAATAGGCAAAATAGTAAGCTTAGTCAGTTAAAATTTGCTGATGGGAGATCCAATGCTTATACTGCAGGTCTTGAATGTTTATTTAAAGAGTTTAAAGAACGTGGACTTATTGTATCTTTTGGTGATATTAAATTTGGACTTAAGGCAGATAATGCTTTAGGCTTAAGTTTATCCATTCGTATTAAGTATAATGATAGTTTTAAGAGTGTGGTTTTAAACATAAGTAGTGATGATATTAATGATTATTTAAGAAAGGAGGCTTTCTAATGAAAGATTATTATTCATTGGATTTAGTATTTTTTAGTTTTGCAGGTATGCTCATAGATAGGGGAAAGTTACAATATTCAACCTCTCCTAATGTTATGGCTACTGCCAGCACTGAAGAGAAGAATGTTCCTATTCCAAGTTTTAGGGATCCTAGAACTATTATTCATATGTTTAGTTTAGAGGTTACCAAGGGTTCATTTGATTATAGAATTTTAACTAAACTTAGTAATGAGCAGTTTTACTATTCGACTTCCAAAAAGGATAAGCTTAAGTCATTAGTCTTTAATGACCAGATGGGGCTTAAGATTATTTCTAATAGTGCATTTTTTTCTGAAGTGCCTAGTAGGACTTATGCAAATAATAATGATACTGTAAATTTTATGATTCACGCAATTAATTGCGAAATTGAGAGGGGATAATTTGTGAGATATAAATTGAAGATTTTGACTAATCTTAAGACTTATGAATATGTTTTAAGGGATATTCCTATGTATGATTGGGATTCTATTTTAGGATTTGATGCAAGTCAAGAGACTTTAAGAAGGGAACTTAATAGTTTGCCTATTCTTAAGCGAATAAGCACATTAATGATATCACAATCTTTTTTTGATGAATTTTACGGAATTATTAGTACTAATAGGGAGCATTCATTTTTATATAAATATCAGCTTCCCACCATTTTTTTTGCTGTTCAGTATTCTTTGGTAGAAAAGATAGAAGGATTTAAAGAACCAAGTTTAGTGTATGTTGAGAGTTTTCAGGATCTTGGTGGGACTTTTGTTAAGTATCCACATATTGATGATAGGTGGAATTATAATGATTTGGTATTTGATGGGAAATAGCGTTTTAAGGATTATTTTAAGTTAAGGACATTAGATTTAAAAGGACGGTTTATGAGTCGTAGTGCAATTTTAAGTGAGTATTTTAGTTATTTAAGGTATTTAAGGAGTGAGGATTGCAAATATTATTTTCCCGTTTTAATGGGAGTTTGCACTTTTGCTGAGGTTAAGCGATTTAAATATGCTGAACTTTTAGAAATTAATAAGATTGCTAATTTTAAGCTTAAGAAGGAAATGTATAAAAACTTTTTAATTGCAAATTTATAGGAGATTTTGTGTATGAGTTTAAATAAACTTACTGATGTGATGCAGTATTTATTTTATGATTTCGATTTAAGTAGTAATTTAGAAGAACATTTAAAATTTGCAGGAAGTAATAAGTTTTTAGAAGAACAGATGGCGTCTATGTTAATTGAGCCTGGGATAGTTAGTGGTTTTAAATCTGAAGATATTTTAGATGATAGGTTTATAAGTGAGTTATTAGTTGAGTTACCAAGAATTGATATTGGTTTGCAAGAACTTAAGACTTGTAAAGCTTTAAATCAAGTTTCAAATTTTAAAGGAGATGTGGAAAGTGTAGAGAGAGACAATAATGCAATTGGGGTTATGTTTTCAGATTTAAAGTTGCCGTTTAAGCTTAAGCCTGAGGATGAGTTAAGTTTGCCTTTATTTGATGGTTTGAGTGCAGGTTCAAAATCAGATTCGTTTTTGAATTTAGATACAAATATGCTAGACTTAAATTTTTTTAAATCTTTAAGCGATTTTGATGAAGATTTGAAGGTATTTCCTAATAATTTTAAGTTAAAAGAGAATAGTATTGCAAATAAGGGCACAATTAATGATGTAACTTATAGTGATTTTGAGAGGAATAGGATTGAGGACATACTTGCAAGCACGGGTAAGTTTGATAATCAAGTGGACATGAATGATTTTATTCGTAAGACTTGTGGTTTTAAATCGTTATTATCTAAGGTTGAAAGTACACCTGATGCTCTTTTTGATACAGTTAAACTTGCAAGTTCTCTAAAGGGAACTAATAGGCAGTTTGATGCTAATGATGAAGCTGTATCTGTTGTTTATGATTTGTTTAATAGAGGTGGTTTATCTCTTCTTAAGGATGATGTAGGGAAGAGAGAGAATTTTTCTGAGTTTTTAGGTACGGGAATTAGTTTTGATGAGCAAGTAAAACAGCGTTTTTGGGATGCAGGCTTAAATTTAGATCCAAGTGTAAATGAAGGTATAAGTTTAAAATTAGGTTCAGGTATGAATGTAGGTATAGATTCAAACTTAATTGATGCTCAAAGGCAAGTTACAGGTGATTTAAGACCAGAGAGTTTTGGGCTAATTAATGATGTTCGTGGTGATGATATGCATCTGCTTGTAGAAGAGGTAAGGGAATTTTTAAGTTGGGCTTGTGGCATAGATTTAAATAGGAGTATTATAGAGCCTTTGGGTATGTATTTTACTAATATGGAGAGATCCATTAATGGTTTAAGAGACGCTATAATGTTTAACATGCAAGGTGTTTCTTTGCAAGATAATATGCATGACTATAAAATGGGCAGTGAGATTTCACGCATACCTTAAAGGATCTTAAAGATATTTAGGGGATATTTAATATGGTAAAGGATGTAAAATTACTTATTTGGGAAGTTGTAAATCATATTTTAAGTCGTGCAAGTTCATCTAATTTTATAGCACTCTTTCCTCGACCTGATTTTAAGGAACTTGTATATGTTCCGCAATTATTTTTTATATTTCCAAAATCAGGAGTTATTGAGGAAAGTTTAAGTAGCGTTAGTAGCCAGCACCCCATTATTAATCTAAATACCAGGCGTAGTGAATTTGTAAGTTATAATGTTACAGCAACCCCGGAGATAATTACTATTTCCAATGCGATTTTGTCTTCTGTTTATGATAAAGTTTTAGTCGATAGTCTAAAGAGAACGCCTTTTGCAAATAGTGCTTTAGAATTTGATTCTAATTTTGTAAAGATGCAGTTTAGGGAAAGGTTTAAAGCAGGTATTTATTATAGCATTTATGGTGCATCAATAGGATTTCATGAAACTACTATTATTAATTCTTTAAGCATTAAAGGTACGTCATTTATAGATGAGCTTAATGTTAGTTTACAAATTAAAATAGTGAAAACTTTTAATTTTTTAACATATAAAGGTTAAAATATATTTATATAATGATTTATATTTAGGAGAATATTTATGGTTAAATTCAGATATATTGTATTATTTTCATTATTTTTATTTTTTAATCTTTATTCAGCACCTTTTAGACCTTTTGATTTTACCAATTGGAATTTTGAGAGGGAAATTGAGGAAGCTTATGAGGCAAGTTATGATGTTGTAGATAGTGTTTTAGTAAATGTTGATGACGTTAATAAAAATATGAAATCTAAAAAAATTTTACAAAGAATATCAGAGCTTGAGGGATATTACAGATGTCTTGTAAATATGATAAGGGATGATCTTTTTTTGCAGGTAGAAGATGAATTTTTAAGAGAGTATGGTCAGTATTTTGATGATGATGTTTTTACTGAGACTGATAATAGGTTTAAAGAGGCAATAGAAATCCCTATGGAAAATGCGTTTGACAAATATAGGCATAGAGTTTTGAGTTTTAGTAATAAGACTTGGATTAAAAATCCAGATTATACCAAGTTATTCATTAAACTACAGCTTAAAGAGATTGAGTTTGTGGAAAATTATGTTACACAAAAACTTGGTGTAAACTTAGGTATTGGAAATGGTAGTTTAAATGGTCAAAGACAGTCAAGTCAAAAACAGTCAAGTCAAAGACAGCCAAGTCAAAGACAGTCAAGTCAAAGACACTCAAGTCAAGCAGGTCAAAGATATGGTTCTCAAAGGCCCATTACCAGGGATACCAGGGATGAATATGAAAGACAAGTAGGTTTAAAGCAATCAAGACCAAGTGATATGGTTGATATGGTTAAAGAGACTTATGGTGATGAAGAACTAGTAACTAGAGAGAGTGGTGAAAGTTTAAAGAAAAGACCCATTCCGAGGAGTAATGATGAGAGTTTAAAAGGTCAAAGACAAGCAAGTTCAAGACAGGCAAGTTCAAGACAAGCAAGTTCAAGACAGGCAAGTTCAAGAGCTGTAAATTCAAGGCAGACAGGTTCAAGATCAGACAGCCGGAGAGCAAAAAATGTAAGACCTACTGGTGTTAAGAAAAGTAATATTAGACCAAGTAGTACTAGACCAAACCCTAAAAGACCAGGAAGTGATATTAGACCAAATTTTGTAAGACCTATTGTTAAGCCACTTGGTGAAAAGCCAGTTAGTTTTAGATCTGAGTACATGGAAGGTGAGAATTGATATTACTATTTGTGCTATTTATGCTTGAGGTTAGTAGTTAGGTTGACTAATATTAACCTTTAGGAGTTTATCAAGGGAGTTATGTTATTATTTCAATATGATTTTAAACTAGAATTTTATAGTGCTGGGGGTGAGATTAAAAATCGGAAACCAAAGTTTGTCATAGAGACAAAACATGGGGCACCTATTATTAATATTGTAATTAGTAATGAATATTCCCTTGTTAGTGCTTTACAATGTAAAAAAGCACAATTGCAATTATTTAATATGCCTTTAAATTTTAATAAGTCTTTAAAGCATGGAGATATTGTTAAAATATACTATAAAAAATTTGCGCATGAGGATGAGTTTGCTTATAAATTTGTTATGGCTGGATATCTTGGTGCTCCTATTGATTTTGATTTTGAAAATGGTGATTTTATTTGTCAGTATGAAGTTTATCTTTTATCCCAAGATACGTTTTTTAATAAAAAACTTGATACTAAAAATTACATGGGCAAGTCTTTAGAAGAGGCAATAAATTTGGCATTTCCAGGTCAAGCCATTATTAAAATGGGGGCTCATTCTCGCAATCGCATAATAAATGAGAGTTTTTATGCCCCTACTTTGAAGGAATTTATAGAAAAACTTATTGCAAACTATGTGCATTTGATTTTTGTTGATGTTGGTGAGTTGGAGTTTAAGGTTGATATTAAATTTGTTTTTAGTAATTTTGATAAACTAGGTGGCCAAAGAGTTTATAAGAAGCTTGAAGATTATGCACTTTTATTTATTCCTCAAAGAGAAGTGAGGTTTGTAGGTCGATCTGTCATTAATCTTTGGAATGTTACACTCCTCTTTACAGATAAGATTAAGGTTGGAGACGGGGTTGAATTTATAGATAGGTATGGGAAAGTTGTTAGAGCTGTTGTGCAAGAGACTAGTGCTAATTTAAGCAATGTGGGTGATTGCACATTAAAATTAAAGCTTTATGATGAATCTAATATTTTATAGGTAGGATAAATTTATGAACAAAACTTATGAAATTTCTAGGAGACTAGGAAGTTTAAGTAATGATTTGGCACTTGAGGCTGCTAAGAAGTATTTACGTGATAATTTATTTATTTGTCGAATTGGAATTATTAAGGAATTTGATTTTAATTCCCAAGAAGGAATTGTTGTAATTGAAGAATATGAGGACTTAAGGATTAAGAGTCGCAATATCTCGAATTTAAAACTTAAACTTAAGGAAGATGATAGGGTAATCTTGCTTCAAAGTGGCATAAATATCTTTAATGAGAAAGATAATAATTATTTCGATAAACATTATTTTTATATCTTAAATGCAGTAAATCTTGAGTATGCAGGTATTGATGTACAGAAATTGAGCATCAGTGCAAAAAAATTGAATGTGGTATGTGAGGATTCTTCGTTTAATTCTAAAAATGTGATATGTGATGGTGAGCATACCAGGATTTCTCTTAACTCTTTAGTTATTGAGGCTACTAGTATTGAGTTTAAAGGCAATGTATATATTAATGGTAAATTGTTTGAAAATCATACACATGGGGTTGGTAGCATAACTTATGTTAATGCCAGTGGAGCTCCCACTCTTGCAACGGGTAATACTGCAGGTGTTTTGTAAATTTAAAATATTTAAAATTTGATTTAGATTTTTGGTATCATGTAGGTTTTCCCTCTATTTTATTTGGTTTTAAAAAATAAAGTATTATTATTAATTTTTAATAAATCATTAATGAGATATGTTTTTCATATAGAAGGGAGATATTGAAATATGAGAGCTTTCAACATTTTAATTTTATTGATGGTTCTATTTTGTTGTTGCGATGATGAAGAATATGTCAATAATTTGGGGATAGATTACAATTTTGATGATATTTCCAGCAGTGATCTTGACATTGGTCTTGCCTTTGACCATTCTTCATTAGAAAATTTAATGGTAGATTTTAATCTCTCAGGAGAAGAAAAAATAGCAGTTAGATTTTTAAGAAGTGCATTAACAGATCCTACAATTACAGAAGGTATTCCAAATATACGTACTTACAGTGATGATGAATTTTATGAGTTTTTAGTTGTTCTTAGTTCTGCTAAGATTAAAGAGGCAGTTGCTGATATAATTGTGACATTAAGAGTACGAGATGACATACTGGATGCTATATATGAGCTTGCAGATGGACATCCTAAAAGGGATGGTTTTGAAGTCCAACTTGCTACTAAGCAAAGAGAATATTTAAAAATTCTAAAAATTGCTTGTGGTGGTGATAATGGTTACAGGGGTGCATATCTATCACTTAAGATGGCTAATTGTTCAAACGTATTTACACCTTTAAAAAAGCAAATATATGATGTTTTGCATGAGTATTAGATTTGTTTAGTTAAATTATTACATTGTAATTGGGTTTTATTTTTATTGTTTCTCTTTAAAATAAATCTTGAAATTTATAAATCTCATTACTGAAGATAAAATTTTATCTTTAGTAATATTTCTTAAGTAGTATTAGCTTGGTATACTTTACAGGCTATAGGTAGGGTTAATTAGATAATTATCTTTTAAGTATTTTTACATTAATATTTTATCTAAATGCTTGCTACTATTTTGGCAAATACATACTTATTAAGGCATATTAATGTATGTAAATAATATTATTTATATAATCTTTTCACTTACCATTATTACTAAAAATTAATTAGACTTGAAGATTATTTATTGTAAATGAGTACCGTTAACTTACAGGTACTCTGAATTTGCTATTTGCAGTTTTGGTTTCTGGGTGCCTTTCTATAACTTTTTTTAGGAATTCATTGAATAATTGAGCATCTAGCAAGATTTTGTGGGTGTTTGTTTGTTTACTTAATGTGTTTTTGATAGTTATTTCGCCTTCCATGAAGTACCAATCACCATTTTGGTAAAGCTTTGAAAAAGCAGTTATAAGACCATCTCCTCCATTTGGAAAGTATGCATATAGTTCTCCATAAATATTTATACTTTTATATCCTAATTTTTTAGTTGAGCTCTCCAGCTGATTAGTTATTTTATCTCTTGTGGCTTGCTGATTTCCTTTGCTAAAATCTAGATTTAGATTTTTGTGATTTGTAAGTTTAAATGAGACTATTTTAACATAGTCAACTAAGCTTTCAAATAATATTAAAGGCATGACATACCTAGTGTAGTCTTTATTATTCTTAATAGGAGCTACTGCATATGAGTATTTAAATTTACCTTGAAATACTGATGATGGTTTCCCGTCTATTCCAATTATATCTTGTACATTGCTTTTCATCCAAGTGATATGGCAGTTGTGATTACTAGGTGTTATTAGGTGACCAGATAGACATACATTTAAGGTTCCCTCAGATATTTGCAGTGGTTCTGGTTTGTATTGATATACTTCTTTTGTGTCAATGCTTGTTTTTGTGTCAATGTTTGTCCTAGCAGAGCGTGTAGGGCCTGATTTAAAGGTGTATTTAAGCTTTGGTTCATTATTTTGATCTTTCGATACATGACATGTTATGAATATTGGTAATAAGATAATTATTTTTTTCATATATTCTCCCTTTTATTTTTAGAGTACATTATTTTAAATATGTTTTTTATTTTATCGATTTATATAATAAATTATTTTGATTTATAAAACAAATTTGTTTAACTTTTTTTTAATTAAATTAATTTTCAAAAAGGTATTAGAAAATAGTTAAAGGTTATTAGAAATTATTACAGGAGTATTACGTTGTCTTTAAGTGAATTTAAAAAAATTCACTTAAAGACAACCTTAAATAATGAACTTTAATTTAATTAACCGTTATTTTTAATCTAATTGTTAATTGGAACCCTAAATTTGTTATTTGCAGTTGTGGTACCTTGATGTTTAGATATAACTGATTTTAGAAATTCATTAAATAATTTACCACTTAAGAGTATTTTATGTGTTGTCTCTTTGTTTGTTTGTGTATCTTTAACTTTTATCTCTCCTTCCATAAGGTTCCATTTGCCATTTTGGTAAAGAGCAGCAAAAGCAGATATTAATTCATTCCCACCAGTTGGATTTAGTGCATTTAATATTCCGTAAGGATATACGTTTTTATATCCCTCTTCATATGATTTTTCTACATTAGGTATACCTTGAATAATTCCCCCTAAAATTTTTTTGTTGTTGAAGTCTAGGTTGGTGTGATTTATTAACTTAAATGAGGTTACTTCAGTATTCTCGTCCATGCTTTCAAATAATATTAAAGGCATGACGTACTGACTGTATTGATCATTATATTTGATAGGTGATACTGAATATGAATATTTAAGTCTACCTTTTAAAGCTTCCAGTGGTTTTTGATTATCAGCGATGATTTCTTTGGCTTTAATTTTCATCCAAGTGATTTGACATTTTCGTGGACGGCATTTACACCGCGACCAGCAGATTGGACACATGCATTTTGCAGTACTACCTTCAAGTATTTCAAAAGAGTCATATTCTTTTGTCAATTCTCCATATTGATAATCATCCTTTTTTTCTTCTAAGTATTTTTTTGATTTATCATTATGCATTAGTGTTTGTTCACTTTTAAGTTCAATATTTTTTCTACTGCTATCATTTGCAAAGCAAGATATTATAAATAACAGTAGTAAAAAAGCTGTTTTTTGCACTTTTGACCTCCCCAAGTTCAAAAATATATAGCTAAAAGTTCATTTTTCATTTAAATCCAACATTTAATATTTTAATACTAAATATTAAGCATATTTATTTAGTATTTAGCTTATTAGAGGATGTATTTGTGGTTAAGTGCCTTTATATCGTAAAAAATGCTTATTTAATATTAGGTAGTTTTATGTTAACATGTGTTTTATTAACTTTGGTTTTAATTTTTATTAAGGGGAAGTTAATTTTATATAATAAGATTAATAAGATTAATAAGATGAGTTGTTTAATAGTTAAGATATTTATAGAATAACATAAATTATTGCAGAGTAATTGTAATGTTATTCTTAAATTTTATATGAAAATCTAGTCACTGGTAGTTCTGGTGGCCATTTTATTAAATATAAATATTAGGGTGGATATATGCACGATCATGTAGAGGCTGCAGAAGAGATTTTGGATAAGGAATACAAAGTTTTAGATAAAGGTTTTTTAAGACTTGTTGACTATATGGGTAGTGATGAGCGAATAGTAAATTCTGCTAGAGTTTCTTATAGAGATTCTAAGGCAAAAAGGGATAATGCTGGTCTTATTGACTATTTGGTAAGAAATGAGCATACAAGTCCACTTGAGCAAGTGGTTTTTACTTTTCATGTTAAAGCGCCAATCTTTGTAGCAAGACAGTGGATGAGACATAGAACATCAAGAATTAATGAAGTCTCAGGCCGTTATAGTCTAATGAGGGAAGAGTTTTATGTTCCTTGCAGGGAAGATGTTAAGAAACAAAGTATTACTAATAAACAGGGACGATCAGATGAGGCTGTTGATGATGATATTGCTTTATCCTATTTAGGTGGTCTAGATGAGAGTTATAAAATTTCTTACAAGATTTATAATGATATGATTGAGAATGATGTATCTAGGGAGCTTGCAAGAATAACTTTGCCTTTAGGTTTGTATACTGAATGGTACTGGCAAATTGATCTTAATAATTTATTTCATTTTATTAAGCTTAGATCATCAAGACATGCACAAAAAGAGATAAGGGCATATGCCAATGTCCTATTAGATATTGTTAAGTTGGTGGTGCCCTTAGCAACTGCTAGTTTTAATAGACATATTTTGGGAGGCGTTATGCTATCAAGTGAAGAGGTATGTGAGATTCGGAAAGTATTAGATTTAACCAAACTTAATTTACAGGATAAAAGTTTAACTCGGTTAAAAGAAAAACTTGATTTATGATTTGGCATGAAAGGAGTTAATTATATTTTAGTAGTTTATGCTTCAAAGACAGGGAATGTGTCGCGTTTTATTGCAAAAACGGGGCTTAAAGATATTTTTCATGTAGTTACAGGTGATGAGATCGTAAATAGGCCTTATGTGTTACTTACATATACGTTTGCTTTTGGTAAAGTTCCACCTGAGGTAGAGAAATTTTTGAAGCATAATTTTAAGCTTATGGTTGGCGTTGCTGGTTCTGGAAATAGAAATTGGGGTGATTCATTTTGCAATGCTGTTAATTTAATAAAAAATGAATATAATGTTTGCGAAATATTAAAATTTGAGCTTTCAGGAACATCACATGATGTTGAGAATTTTGTAGAAAGGATTAAAAATGAGGCACTTAGAGTTAAATAATGAAGTTATGGTTTTAAAGGATGGATTTTACAGATTAGAAAAAGATCTTGAAGCTTTGAGTGTTTTTTTAAGTGAAGTTAATTCTAAGTCTTTAAAATTTAAAAATCCAAATGAGAGAATGCATTATTTAATTGATAATGATTTCTATGAAGATTTTTATAAAAACTATTCTGAAGAGCAGATACTTGAAATATATAATCTTGTAAGTCTTGAGAGTTTTAAGTTTAAGTCTTATATGAGTGCTTCAAAATTTTATAAAGATTATGCACTTAAGATGAATGATGGGAATACTTATCTTGAATCTTATGAGGATAGAATAATTGCAGTTAGTCTCTTTTTAGCCGATGGATGTTTTGATTTTGCTTTAAAACTTGCTTTAGAGATGATCAAACAACGCTATCAGCCTGCAACACCTACATTTTTAAATGCTGGTAAGAAGGTACGAGGTGAACTTGTATCATGTTTCTTGTTGGAAGTTGGAGACTCTCTAAATAGTATTACTTTTAATATCTCTGCTGCTATGCAGCTTTCAAAAATTGGTGGAGGAGTGGCTTTAAACCTTTCAAATATTAGGGCTAGGGGTGAGGAGATACGGGGTATTCCTAATATTGCAAAAGGGATTATTCCTGTTATGAAGCTTTTAGAAGATGGATTTAATTATGCAGATCAGATGGGACAGCGAAAAGGTGCTGGTGCTGTATACTTAAATATCTTTCATTATGATATAGAAGATTTCTTGGATACTAAGAAGATCAATGCTGATGAGAAGAGCCGTGTTCAAACATTATCATTAGGAGTAATAATTCCAGATAAGTTTTTTGATATTGCAAAACAAGGTAAAAATTATTATGCTTTCGCACCATATTCGCTTTATAAGGCAACTGGCCGTTTTATAAATGAGATTGATTTTGACTTAGAATATGACTTGTTTGCAAGTGATCCTCGTATTTTGAAAAAAGAGCTTTCTGCTAGAGACATGTTGATTCGTATTGCTAGGCTGCAATTTGAATCTGGATATCCTTATATAGTATACCAAACAGCATGTAATTTAAATAATCCACTAAAAGGTCTTGGAAAAATTAAGATGTCTAATCTTTGTACAGAGATTTTTCAGATTCAAACCCCATCAGTTATTGGTGATTATGGTGAGGAGGATTTGATTGGATATGATATTAGTTGTATCTTAGGTTCACTCAATATCGTTAATGTAGTTAATAGTGATTTTGAGCATACCGTTGATATTGCCATGAGGGCATTGACATCGGTTGTTGATAAGGCTGATATTAAAAATGCTCCAAGCATAAGGAAGGCAAATAATGATTATCATGCCGTTGGTCTTGGGGTTATGAATTTACATGGGTTTTTGATTAAAAATAAAATCTCTTATGAGAGTGATGAGGCTTTGGATTTTGTTCGTACCTTTTTTATGTTATTAAATTTTTATTCTCTTAAGACTAGTATGAATATTGCAAGAGAGAGAGGCTGTGCTTTTAAAGATTTCAATAAGAGTGAATATTATAATGGCAATTATTTTGATATGTATTTGAGTGAAGATTTTACTCCCAAAACAGAAGTTATAAAAGAGATATTTAGTGGACTTAAGATTCCTTTAAAAAGTGATTGGGAGATCCTTAAGCGTGATGTTCAAATGCATGGGCTTTATCATTCTTATAGGTTAGCCGTTGCACCAACTCAAAGTATATCTTATATTCAAAATGCAACAACATCTCTTATGCCTATTGTTGAACCTGTTGAAGCTAGGGTTTATGGTAATTCTACAACGTATTATCCAATGCCATATCTTAATAGGGAAAATGCTTTGCTTTTTAAATCAGCATATTATATGGATATGAAAAAATTGATTGATCTTATAAGTGAGGCTCAGCGGCATGTTGATCAAGGAATTAGTACCTTGCTTTATGTTACAAATGAAACTAGTACCAGGGAACTTGTAAAACTTTATATTTATGCTAAAAATAAGGGACTTAAGAGCTTATATTATACGCGTAATAAAAATCTTTCAGTAGATGAATGTATTCTTTGTGCAATATAAATGCAATATATATATGTAATATAGGATTTAGGAAATTTGTTAAATGAATATGAATAGAGAAGCTATAAATTGGAATAGATTAAATAATAATTATACCAAGATGTTTTGGGACCAAAATATAAGACAATTTTGGGTAGATGAAGAGATCCCTATCTCTGATGATAAGTTGGTTTGGAATTCCTTAAATATCGAGGAGCGGGATGTTTATGAAAAAGTTTTAGGTGGTCTTACATTATTAGATACAGAACAAGGGTCTGTTGGTATGCCTCGTATAGCTTTGGCAATAGATAATCTGGCTTATAAACCGGTTCTTGGATTTATGGGTGCTATGGAGCATATGCATGCTAAAAGTTATAGTAGCATATTTTCAAGTCTATCAAACATAGAGCGAATAGATTATATATTTGATTGGGTAAAAACTTATAAAAATTTTCAAGATAAATTAAATCTGATCTTGGGTAGGTATAACAGCATACACGATAGAATGAGTTTATATAAGGCTTTGTGTACTTCTGTATTTCTTGAAACGTTTTTATTTTATTCTGGATTTTTTTATCCACTCTATCTTGCAGGTCAAGGTAAGATGATTAATAGTGGTGAAATTATTAATTTGATATTGCGTGATGAATCCGTTCATGGAGTATTTATTGGTCTTTTAGCACAAGAAGAGTTTAATAAAATGACTTCTAGAGAACAAGCATTTGCTTACAAAGAGGCTATGTTGATCTTAAATAGGCTTTATGATCTAGAAAAAGCATATACTAAAGACTTATATTCATCTATCGGTCTTGAATCTGCTGTTGATGTTTTTGTTAGGTATAATGCTGACAAGGCTTTGATGAATTTAGGTTTTGAGCCTACATTTAACATTAAAGATATTGATGTTAATCCTTTAGTTTTAAATGGTCTTAGAACTGATACTAAAACTCATGATTTTTTCTCTACTAAAGGTAATGGTTACATAAAGCCCATGAAAATTGAGCCATTGCAGGATGATGATTTCGCATGAATTTAATTTCCTATTTTCATTTTAACTTTTAGTTTCAATTTTTTAACTTTTTTTATGTTTTTTTGGCTCTTTTTTGAGATTTTTATATGAATTTTCGAATTTAGTTTGTATTTAATTTGAATTAAAAATCCTCTTTTAAGGGGGGGTAGTTCATTGTGTTTGCTTGTTTGTTAAAGTGGTTAAAAATATACAATAATTTATATTATATGTAATAATTTTTTTAAATTAAATCGCTTTATAAATATAATTTTATTATATAATAATAAATATCAAGATATATTATATATTATATAGTTATTGATGTTAGTATATTGTATTATCTTTAGAAGGGGAATATTTTGTGAAAAAAATATGTGTTATACTTGGCATGTTTTTTATATCATTTATTGTGACCGTATTATTTTATAATTTTCTTTATAACTTTTCAGATCTCTCCCATAGAAACATTGAAGTGAAAGATGAGACTTGCAGTGTACTTAATGGAGCAGTAAAAATATTTAAAGATAAATTTAACAATGCAATCACTAATTTTCAACAAAATAATCATAATTTTAATATTCCTTTTTATAAATTTATACCAGTTTTTCAGCATTTAGAGTCTAAAATTAATGTATATGATGCTACGGTCAAAGAAAAATCGGCGAACATCCTTGAAAGATTCGATTTATCCTTTGATTATACGGCTGGAGATACAAAGATCGCTTATGATTTAATGTGTCTTTTAAAGGAATTTACAGAACCAATTGATGAAATCCTTAATGGGCATCCAAGTGATGCAAATTTGACTGGAAATAGTATTAGCAAAAATGTAGGTATTATTTCTATAATCACTTTTAATTTGAAAAGGGCAATGGCTATGGGAAAAGAGTCGGTTTAGAGCAAGTGATGGGGCAAAACTTGGAAATAGATCTAAATAGTGGCAAGCAAAATATTTTGCAAGAGTTAAAAAACATTATTGATGATGGGATGGTTAAATCAAGTGTTCCTTTTGTAAGAGAAATGTTTAGGGAGGATTTCAAAGATATTTAAATAATGTTTAAGTAGCAAAAAGGGTTTGAGCTTTTTGTGTTTTATTTAGTCCTTTTAAACACGTACAATGTGGTTTAAAGTACTTTGTCCTTTACTTTGTTATTCTCCTTTAATTTTGTATATGCCTAAAAGTATGATTAAATTTGTATCTTTTAGGTATTTTTTTAGTTTTTTACATGAAGACTGTTTTTTGTCTTTGTATTTTGGATATTGTCATTTTTTTAATGCATTTTGGTTATTTAGTAATTTAAATTTATGCTAATTTTGAGAGGGAAATTATCTTTTTAAGATTAAAGTAATAAATGTTAGTTATATTATATAATATATATATTCTAGTAATAGACTAGTGATAGATGGTGTGTGTGTAAAAAAAAGGAGAAATATATGGCCGAGAAAGATCAGGTTTTTAATGATCTTCGAAGGATATTAATCGAGTTTAGAGAAGAGCTTGAAAGTGAACGGGCTGCATTTATTTCCAAAGAGGATCAATTAAATATTGATTTCAAGGGAACATTAGAAAATATCGTTTATTATCAGTCAGATCGGGACAAAATTTATACGATGTTGGGATATGATTTTGAAATCATGGGCAAATTAGGTACGATCTTTGATAAGTTAAACTTCAAACATGTAAGCGATAGAGATACAAGGGTTGTTACTAATTTTTTAAACGGTTTAATGCGTGTTGCAGATTCAATTCAAACACTCTTTAAGGATGTTTTAAATCAAACAAAATTAGAGATTCTTAAGTCTAGAGATGTAGGTGACTTTAAGAAAATTATTCAGTATCTAATTCAGTTTATAGAGATGGTAAAAGATTTGATGTCTCGGGTTAAGGCTATTATATTATCAGCTGCATCAAAGACCAATGAAGATGATATATTAAATGAATTAAATAAAGTTATCTCTAGTTCAGATGCAAAGCTTAATAGGGGAATGCGTAGTATTCATTATCTTTTATTTGATATCATGGAGTTAGTCGATCTTTTATAATAAATTGCAGAAAATTGTTGTTTTTTTAGTTTTTTTAAGTGAGAGAGAATTTTTATAAGGGTTAATATTTTGAAATTAAAATAAATAATAATAAATATGTTAATAAATATGTGAACGCGACAAAATAGTAGATGGTATGTGTAGGAAAAAGGAGAAATATATGAATGAAGTAGATACAGCTTTTGCAAGCCTTACTAATGTACTAATAAAATTTAAAGAAGAACTTGAAGATAAACGAGTTGCGTTTTATCCCAAAGAGTTGAATGTTTATTTTAAGGGAGCATTAAATGAGGTTTACTATCCATCAGATATAGGGGAAGTTTATGAGGCATTGGAGTATGATGTTGAGGTTATTCGTAACTTAGATCAAGTGTTTGATAAGTTGAACTTCAAACATGTAAGCGATAGAGATACAAGGGTTATTATTAATTTATTAAACGGGTTAATGCATATTGCGCATTCAATTCAGACTCTTTTTGAGGATGTTTTAAATAAGACAAAATTAGAGATTCTTAAGTCTAGAGATACAAAGGACCTTAATATAATTACTCAGTATTTAGTTCGGTTTATAGAGATGGTAAAAGATTTAGTACCTCAACTTAAGTCCGTTATATTATCAGCTGCATCAAAAAACAATGAAGATGACATATTAAATGAGTTAAATAGAGTTATCTCTAATTTAGATGCAAAGCTTAATAAAGGGATTCGCAATATTCATTGTCTTTTGTTTGATATCATAGAGTTAGTTGATCTTTTATAATGAGTTTCAGGAAAGTGTGGTAAAGGTATTAAATGGGGGGTATTCTTGCTAACCAGTACGTAATACTTAAATAGTATGTTCCGAAATATTCATGGTCTTTTGTTTAATATTATAGCATGGGTTTAAGCTTAATATAATTATTGATTAAGAGAGGATGATTTTTCCTTTAGTTTTTATAAGTGCAAGTAAGGTCTTTGAGGTTAAAGGTTTATATTTTGCAGATAAATAATAGTGATTAATTAGTTTATAAGAGATATAAGATTAAATTTTTATTTAAGAGAATTTAAGGTGTATATAATGAGTATTATTATATGCTGTATATTATGTAGTAATATGGGTATTATGTGTGTTATACATATGTGAAAATGATAATTAAAAGGAAAATTTGTATGAGTATGAAAAGGTTTAGTGTGATATTGTGTATGCTGGGTTTAGTGTTGGGATGTGTTGCTGATGGTGAGAGTGCCACAGTATTTATGGAATGTAGAAAAACCGAAAAACCTTGTTCAATATCTATGCTGGTACCATTTTTACAAGATACACTAATTGAAGCTTATAATGATTTAAAGTCATTAGTAGAGCATTTTAGAAATCAGATTGTACATGAATATTTCGATAATCCACTTGATCTACCTCTTTCAATGGGTGTTCTTAGCAAGTTGAGAGTCCATCAATTGTCAAACTATGGTATGACAGATTATGGTATAGCTAAGAGTAATAGAAGGCTTGATAGTATTTATGTAGCTTTAGGGTGTGATCTTACACTTATGCAGGTATTAATAAAGGACATATTTGCTAAATTAAACCTGAAACCAGGTCCCCATAAGGAATCTAAAGATATAGCCATTGCTTCTATGTTGTTATTTAATTTAGAACAGGTTTCATATTATACTTTCCTTTTAAAGAATATTTTGAGTGATGAAAAATTAAATAAAGTTAGGATTAGTAGCGCGGCTACAATAGAGAATATTTCTCAAATTACTTCTTGGCTATTTTCGTTTATGCAAGCAAAAGACGATCTAATTAGAGATTTTAGAAAGGTTATAAGTGGGGCAGCAGCAGTAAAAGATAATAGACAATTAATGGAAGCTGAGCTTAAAAAGATTGTTGATGGTGGCAAAATTAAGAGTAAAATTAACGATATTAGTATTTTGGTAAGAGATATTCAAAATTTAGTTACTCAGATTACGAAAGTTGTGAATTAGTTTTATTATTATTCTATTTATAAATTTATGTATTTAAAAGGAGAAATATTATGAAAAAAGTTGGTATGGTATTGTATGTATTAATCATATTGGCTTGTAAACAAGGGCCCCCGGACGGTTTAGGATTGGACAAAGTGGACAGCAATTTGAAAAGAAATGTAGATTCATGTGAGCAAAAAATGGGTTTAAGACCGGTAAAACGGATAGAGGTTGATTCCAGGCATGTATCTTTTTATAAACTTTACAAAATGGTAAATGAATATAGAGAGTTTCTTAATAGTAGAACATTTAAAGGTTCAGGTTCTAAGCTTGTATTTAAATTTCCTATAGCACAAATATTTTCAGCCTATAAGAATGCAGATTTCATTTATGAAGGTTTAAATTATAGTCCTGTTGCTATTAATAGTCTAGAGTCAATATTGTATACATTGAACTTGGATGTTAATATTGTTAATCAAGATTTATTGCAGGCTTTCCAATTATTAGAGTATATATCAGATAGTGCGAGATTGCTCAAGAGGCTTGTAAATAATAACTTAGATGAAGCAACTCTAGAGCGGCTTAAGGTTAATAAGACAGCTGAGGAACTTGCTAAAATTAATTTTTATTTAGGTGAGGCTATGAATTATAGGAAGCAGTTTATAAAACAACTTTCAATGGTGTTAATCGAAATAGCTGTGAAGAATTTTGATAGGGATTTTGTTTTAGAGAGACTTGCTAATGATATTATTGGGCAAGGAAATAACCTTAGGCATGGAGATATTGTTGAGTTTCGTGCTTCGATGAGTCGAGATATTATCAATTTACTTTATTTTAGTATGAGAAGAAGCATAGATGTAGTTTTGTGTTTTATTGGGAATTAAATACTGTGATTGTTTTTGAGTCTTCAATTTGCTTTGTGATACTTTAACTTTTAAGTAATCTTTAAGTATCTTATTAGCATAAAATCTTATTTTATAAATGTAATTATATTATTATAAATTATTATAATAATAAATATTAAATTATATTTAGTATAAATAGATATTGAATTATTGAGCATCTGTGCGTAATAAAAGGGTTTTAGGAGGAGTTTATTTAAATTTTGTTGCAATTAAAATTATGATTTTTCATTAAATTATTATTAAAATTGTGGATAAATTAAATTTTTGATATAAAATATATATTTATATTCAATATAAACATATATTACTTACTACATAATATATGTTATTATATAGTATGAAGGATATAGTAAGGAGGAATATATGAAAGTATCTAGTTTAGTTATGGGTATAATTTCTTACAACCTAGGAGGAATTGAAAAGGACAAACCAGTTAAACCATCATTGAATGTAAAAGCCCACTCAAGAAATAATGAATGTGCACAACAATCGTTTAATATAAGTTCCAAAGATAGGGCTTACTATGCATTAAAGACAAGAGTAAGTTTTTATAAAGAGGAGCTTAAAGATGCACACAATCATTTTGATCTAGGTAAGCTTTTGTTAAATATTCCTTTTAAAAAAATTTCACCAGATTTTTTTTCTTCAGATAAACAAGATAAAGTTTATGCTGGGTTGGGGTATGATGCTGAGGTTATTAAACAATTAGGAAGAGTATTTAGTAAATTAGATTTCAACGGTCCTTATTTCATCAATACTGATGCAGATATTGCTCATAGTTTATTGATAATTTTAAATAATATTACGGATTATATTAGAACTGTTGTAAATTATTATTTAAGTGATGAACACTTAGTTCGAATTAGAGATACCAAGAATGAATTAAGGATTAATGAAATTAATACCAGTTTAGAGGAATTTATTAATATAAGCAAAGATTGTATGTCTAAAGTTAAATTACAAATAACATTTTTAGAATCAAGAATGACTAGAGAAGCTGTGTTGTCAGGAATAAAGGAAATTGTTGATTGTGAGGGAGAGATTGGACGAGCAATTAGTTTAATGAGTATAATTGCCGTTACAATTTGGAGTCTTTCTTAAGAGTAGGCTTAAGTTGAAAGTGAGTATTTTAGTGCATGTTTTTAAGTTTAAGATAAGTTGAGTGGGATAAGAATAGTGTTATTTTGAAATGGAGTGTAAAATATGGTCTTGGCGCATAATCCAAGACTAGGTAATGAACTAGTTTTAAAGATATTTAATGAAGTATTTGCAAGGAATTGAGAAATTTTAGCTTGAAGAGCAATTCAAATTTAATAAATTTAAAATGCATATTTATCTTATACAAATCATTTAATATTGATTTAATATTGTTATTATCGTTTGACATGGGATTGGCTTATAGTTTTTATTTATTGTAAATCAATGTTATAATAATTATTATATTATAATGAATATAATATTTGATGATAAAAATTTTAAACAAGGAGGAGTTTATGAAAAAGATTAATATAATTTTTTATTCGTTATGTTGCTTGGGTGTGATGTCTTGTGGACAAGATGAGTTAATATCCTTAGAGCAGCTTTTAGTTAGAAAGGGTTTAGATAATCGGATCCATTTGGGCTTAGACAAAACAAAGAAGGGCGCTGAAAGTTTGAAAGATGTGCCAGAGAAGAGTGATGTAAAAAATTCTTTCGTAGTGCCAGAAAAAGCTACTGGAAATGACCTTAAAGGAGATTTAGCAAAAATCCCCCCAAAAGGAGAAGTTCAAAAACATGAACTAGAAAATGATTTAGCAAAAATCCCCCAAAAAGATGTAAAAAATTCCTTAGTGGTGCCAGAAAAAGCCACGGGAGATGACCTTAAAGGAGATTTAGCAAAAATCCCCCCAAAAGGAGAAGTTCAAAAACATGAACTAGAAAATGATTTAGAAGAAGTGTACACTAAACTTGATGGAAGTGTAGCTAAATACAAAACACAACTTAACAATGAACGTAGTCAATTTGATCCAAATCGTCATTCATTTCGTGTTCCTTTCAGTAAGGTAAACGCAAGATTTGATGCTCTAGAGCAACAGGCAGATATTTATGCTGCTTTAAAACATGATGTTGAAACTATTCAAGATTTGGCAAGTGTATTAAATAGGTTAAATTTACAAGAAGAATTTCCTTTGTCACAGAAAAATAGTACAATCTCTGAAAATGAGCTTGCTAATAACTTGTTAATTCTCATATGGCAGGTTGGTTATTTTACTAAAAAAATTATTAATGTTCATTTAAGTAGTGGTAACTTAAATCGAATTAAGGCTAGCAAGGATGTAGATAAGCTTGTTAAAATTACTGATTTTTTGAAGAAATTTATTAGAATGAGAGCTAATGCAGTAAAGACAATTCAAAACCAAATAAAATTATTAGCCTCAAAAAATGATAAGTTAGATCTCTTAGAGGCAATAAAGGTCACTGTTGGTTTAAGCGGTAATGATGGTAGAGAAATTCAGAAGGTAGGTTACTTGATTGTAAAACTGGAAGATGATATACAATTGTTGATTAATTGAAGACTAATTAGTTTGTTAATTAGATTTGGGAGTTAAAATTAACTCCCATTTTTTTTGCGTAATAATTTATATATGAATTATATTGAATTTGTGTTTATCTTTATATTTTTATTTTTTTTAAATTTTATCCAAAACAAAAAATATAAAAAATTCAAAATTTGAAAGTCAAGATTTTTTATTCTATTTTACCTAATTTACTATATAAATATCATTCTGTTGCATTATATTTATTACTAATAAATATTGATTAATATTGATTAATTTAAAATTTTAAAAAAAAAGGGGGGAAGTTTATGCAAAAGTTAAATATAATACTTTTCTGTGTCTTTGTTATGATGTCTTGTAAACAGGGTGAGTTGGTTACAGAGATTCCGTTTGGGTATCAAGCAGAAGATAGTTTGAAGGGTTACTCAAATTTAAGCCAAGCAGATTCGAATTTATCTTCTAATAAAAAACCTTCGGTTTTACGTCAGTCGCATAGTAAGGCAGTGAGTCGAGATGCAGCAAAATCACCAAATATAGATGAAGATATTAAAATCAAAAAGGTTGAAGATAAAGGGGTAGTTGAGGAAGTCATAGACAAAAAGGTTGAGGACAAAGGGGTAGTTGAGGAAGTCATAGACAAAAAGGTTGAAGATAATAGGATTGAGAATAAAAAAGTTGAAGACGAGAAAGTTGAAGACGAGAAGGTTGCAGATGATAAGGTTGAAGGTAAAAAGGGTGAATCGCAGTTAGAAGTCGAGGTAGAAGAACAACCACCAGTTCCAAGAAAGACAGCACAAGAAGTTTATGCTGAATTTGAATCTAGAGTAATAAAGTATAAGTCTAAGCTTGTAAATGATAGAAATAGACTTGATCCAAGGTACTATTCATTCAATATTCCCTTTAAAAAGGTATCACCAATCTTTACTTCTTCAGAATATCAGTCAGATATTTATGCTGCTATGGGGAGTGATGTATCAGTTATTATGAACTTGGAGAGAATATTTAATAACTTAGATTTAAAAGAGCCTGCTTGGTATACTTATGGTGATACGAAAATAGCCGTTCATTTATTTAATCTTTTATTAAATATTTCAGAGTACACCAGGAAGCTTGTCAATGTTCATTTAAGTAGTACGAATCTTGAGAAAATTAGGATGGGCAAGAGTGTGGAAGATATTATTACAATTGATGCTCTTTTAGGAGAATTTATAAAAGAGCGAGAGAAAGCAATAAATACGGTTCAGTACCAAATAATCTCATTGGCATCAAAAAATAAGAAAGAGATGTTAGATGGACTTAAGAATACTATTGGGTTAAGTAGCGGTTCTGCTAGAGAGATTCAGCATGCATCTTATTCTATTATAGGAATGGTAGCTCGCATAGCATATTTAGTAAAGTAATTTATGATCTAAAGGGGGCCTTTTGGTCCCCTCCCTTTTATTTTTTATTTTAATGTTTTTTTAATTTGTATTAAATTATTAATTAATGTTATTGATTAATAATTTATATAGGTTTAATATTTATTCTTTTAAGTATTTATTGCTATTTAAGTTAAGTTAATATGTATAAAATTTGAATTTTTTTAGCTTTAAATTATTGTATAACTGTGATTATGCTTTATATATTGTAATTATAAAGTTAAAGATTGTTAATTATATTCTCGTTACCATATGGTAAAAAGGTTATATGGCATGAAAAAGGAGAATTCTATGAAAAGAATCAATGTCTTATTATTTATGTTATGTATATTAAGCATTCTTGTTTGTAAGCAAGGTGTGGCTGATAAATCAAGTAAAAAGATAGATTCGACTCAAAAAAAAGCGACCCAACCAGGTTCAAATAGTAAATTGGTTACACCTTTGCGAAAGAAGTCACCCCCATTACCATCTCCAATGAAAATAGAGGAGATACATGTAATTCAAGGGGGTATTGATAATCCCCCCTCTGTAATAGCTGACTTAGAAGTGACTAAGATAAAGACAGTGGATCAAGCTTACGATGCATTATCAAATCTGGTAACTAAATACGTGGATAAACTTAAGAATGAACGTGTTAAATTTGCCGACAAGAAGGATATGTATGGTCTGTTTTATGAATCAGTCTCACACTCTTTTAAAGATTCTGATAAAAGGGATAAAATTTTTGCTGCCTTAGGGCACGATACTACAGTTATTGATAAATTGGAGGATATATTAGATTTAGTTTTTAATGATGAAACTGTATATAGTATTGTTATTAAAAATTTGTTTGACGAATTGCTTGAAATCACAGCATGGACCGAAGAATTATTTATTAAGATCTTGAGTAGAGACGGTTTCAATAAACTTAAAAAGAAACATAAGGATGATATTCTTAAGATTTATTTAGATGTAACAAAATTCATTGAGGCAAGAGAGCGATTAATAGGTAAATTGAAAAATCTAATAATGTTAGCAGGGAAAAGTGATGATCGTGAACTTATGATAAATCAGATTAATGAGATTAATAGGCATGGAGCAGAATTTCGGATTGAGCTTTATACTATGCTATCACTAGTTTTAGAAATTCGGAAAATTGTTGAGAAAAATGAGAGAAATTGAAGGTAAGTAGAAGTTATCAAGATAGAATTTAGAGAATTTAATAAAAATTCAGTTAGGGCCAATTGTAGGCCCTATTTTCTTGCAAGCTTTAAATATATCATTTATGGATAAATGCTTATTTATATGACATCTGAATATTAAATCTTAATTAATCATATTTTATAAAATATGATATAATCAGTATAAATAAATACTGTTTACTGTATTGGTATTAATCTTATCATAGATAATATAGGTGGTTGTGTAAGAATGCTTTTTATATTATGTATTTTATGTCGTGCAAAGAAAAGGTAAACAAATGGGTTTTTTTTTTGATGGCAAAAGTATTTGTAGTTATATTTGTTATGATTTCTTTAGGGTTTTTGATAGTGGGATGTACTGCCCCAATGGGGATAGCAGAGTCAATTGGGATAGTAGGGCAAAGGGGTCCTAAAGGGATAAGTGGGTTAGAAGGAGATGCTGGGCTTAGAGGAGATGCTGGGGAAAAAGCCGGACGAGGTGATATTGCAATATTAATGACAAGCTTGTCGAATCTTAAGCGTTCATATTATGCTAACATTGATGAATTTAATTTACAAAAAAACGATATCGATACTAAGGCTCTATTTGATCATATTGTATTTAAGGGTTTATTTAAGTTAAATAATCCAAAAAATGGTAGGGATGATGTTTATGCGAGTCTAAAGCATAATATTGAAGATATTCAAACAGTAAAACAGATCGTAGAGTCATTAACAAATTCTTCTAATTCTATGCTTGAGGGGTATGCTAAGGATTTGTTGATCTTTTTAAGAGACAGTGCCCGTTGTATTAAGGAAGTTATATATTTGTTAGAGAATGAGTTAGATATACTTCAAAAGAGTAATGATTTAGAAGGTATTAGTGAACTTAGTGCTATGTTAGTTGAGATGTTGTACAGAAGAGAGGGTGTTCTAGATGCTATTAGAAATGTGCTAGATTCAACAAAATTGTTTTTAGTAAACCTGTTTATTTTACATCATATCGAAAATGTTCGATTTAAATTAGACCCAATTGTTCTCTTGAATGGCAAAATTCATAAAAAAATTTATGTGGATTATGAAAGCTTAAAAAATTTAAGAGATGCAATTGAGAAAAAAGTGAATAACATCAAGCGAATATTAGACACTGCCATTTTATATGACTAAATCTATGTATTCTAAATAATTGTTGTTAATTAAGTTGAACTACAGATAAAATATGTTGATTAAGTAATATATTTATATTATTATTAATAGATATTCAGTTTTGTATTGATATAATAGCATTTTTATTTTTTTTATTATGTAAAACTAGATAAAAAAAGGAGATATTTAATGCAAAAAATGTTTAATGATATGTGTTTTTTGATTGTTTTATTATTTATGATTGTGGGATGTTCTGATTTATTGGATCTACAAAAGATAAAAGATCCACAAGACTCACAAGGCCCACAAGGGATAAAAGGAGTAGAAGGAAAAGAAGGTCTTCCGGGGGTTTCCCAGGCTTTTCAGGGAAAGATGGTAAGGACGGGAATGCTAGTGCTGCATTGTTAAGGATGAAATACTTAACAATTTACAATGCATGTTTTGCTAATAGAGGTCATTTTGATCGTAGTTTAATTAATATTCCATTTGAATATCAGGTTGATAATGCTTATGTATTTCTTGAGTTTGACGATCTTGATGTACAGGAGAATCTTTATGCTGGTATGGATTATAATCAAGAGTTTGTTAAAATCTTAGAAAAGGTAATAAATAATTTATTAAATTCTGTTTTGACTGCTAATGATTCTAAAATTTTAACTATTAGTAAGCTTATGGGTGTTATAAAGGATATTGGATTTTTTGTTAGTAACCTTGTAGGTCCTAGTAACAAAAATGTAATTTTAAGTAAAGATATTATAGATCAAGTTATTCTTAACAAAGAGCAAAATGTTCTTATTGAACTTGCTTCTTTAATAGATACAGTGTTCTTTTTTAGATTTAACTTAATAAAAGAGATTTATTTAATATTAACTTCGTTACAAAATATGCAAGATATGAAAAAAGTTCAAGAGGTTTTATCGCCAATTATTGAAATAGGTGGAAGTATTCATATGCGAATTTATGGGTATACTATAAATAGCTTACAAGGTTTAATAAGTGAGATTAAAAGCAAGGTTTAGTGAATAATAAATCTAAATTTAGCAAATTTAGATTTATTATGTATAGTTGTATAGATTACTCTCATGCTAGTTGTAGGTTAAATTTAAAAAATTAACCATATTGTTAATTGTAAGATTTGTTAATTGTAAGATTTAAGTACAGCAAGATATAATTAAAATAATTAATTATTTTAATTATATTAATTATATTAATTATAAAACTTAGTTAAAATGTATTCTATGTATAAAAAAAGGAGTTGTTTGATGCAAAGAGTATATATTATGATTTGTTTGCTGTGTTTGTTGAGTCTAATGCTAGGTTGTTTAGCAGGTAGTAAGTGTGTAAGAAAGGAGAGGGAGGTTCATCATTTAGGTATTAAAGGCGATAATAATTTTTTAACCTTAGCAAAGATAGATGAAGGGAATCTTACTGTAATGAGAAATACACCAGCACAGCAAGCTTATAGTGCGTTACTTGAAAATTTGAATAAACTTAAAGCTTCATTGAATTATCGACCTGAAGGATTTAATAGATCTCAGTTTGATAATATATTTCAAGTTTGGGTTGATTCTCAGGGTTTTAAAAAAGATAGAGATGATGAGGATAAAGTTTATGCTAGTTTAAATCGAGACGTTGAAGCTTTAAGTAACTTGAAAATAATAGTAAATAACTTGGCAAGTGTAGGTAACCATGTTATGGCTTTGACTATTGCTATTAAATTATTGAATAATTTAAAGAGTAGTGTGGAATATATAAGTGAAGTTATAAATGATAAAGGTTCAATTTTAAGTATAGACAATTTATTAGCACTTAGAGCCAGTAATAATATAGTAGATATGCGGGACATTAAGTATTTTTTAGGGTTAATGTTATCAATACGTAATAATTTGATGGAAAGATTTAAAATAATGTTAGAGGGCGCAGCAGGGTTGGCCACTATGAAAGTAGTAGAACAATCTAATGTTCAAGCATTGATCTTGCATCTTGATAAGATTATTAAGGAAGATGAATTCCTTTATAAGAGTATTTTTTCTACTTCTAAGCCAATTTTAGGTTTGCAAGGATTGAGAGATTTAATAAAAATACGAGTTGATAAATTAGGACATTAGGTTTTATAGTAATGATATGTTAAGAAGTTGAGTTGGTGGAGCAATAAGGAATGTATTAACAATATTATTATATACTTGGATAAGTATTATATTAACGTAGATTTTTGCATAGATTTATAGTTTGTTTCTGTGTGTTTTCTATGTATTTATAATTAGTGTTTTGGGATCAGTTGTTTTAAGTTGTGAAGCGGGTAGAAAAAGTCTCATTGAATGAATTCTTACCAAGTTTTGAACAGGCAATGCCATTTACACAAACCATTTGGGTAGTAAATCTGACTTAGTTAATCCAAATCTATCTGAGGATTTACCACAAACGCCTTATGGTACATAATATGCTTATACAAAGAGAAGATGGGTAGTATTACTTAAAGGTATAATAAATCAAGCAGCATTATTCAATGTTAATGATAAAAATCACATTCAAGATGCATTGGGCTTTATTATTGGTTTGATATTTAAAACATGTAATAGTAAAATTTGTATTATTGATAGAAATTTGAAGGATTTTAAAAAAAAAAGTATAAAAAGAAAGTTAGTAATTTAATACCGTAGATAAAATTAGATCAATTGTGTATTTATATACAGGATTGCTGTCGTTTAAATTTAGTTTTAAGTTTTAATTTAATATATTAATTCTAATTAGGTTGCAAATTTTATATTGTTTAAGTATAATAAATATTACAGGTTGAGCCACCACCTGATTCAGTTTACGTATTTTAAAGTTTACTTTAAAGATGTAGACTGGCTTTTTTTATTGTATTTACGTATTATGATATCACTTTAATTATTCTTATATTTCTAATTGAAACATAGATATAAATTATAGAAATAAAATATTTGGTAATAAATAAATTTTTAATTATATATATTTATTAATAAATATATATATTTTTTATTGTTATATTCAATTAATGGATATATATTTTGGTTATATATGTAGTGTAAAAGTGTAGATAAAAGTGCGACATAAAAATAATGATAAGGAGAATATTAATGACAATGACATCTATTTATGCATGTGTACTAAGTATCTTAGGATTAATGCTGGTTCAGTGTAAATTTAATAATAGCCCAACTAAAGGAACTAGTTCTCTAATCAAGCCAACTTTAGCAGTAAAGCGAGGCTTAGAAGCAGATAAAGATAAACATAAATGTGTATTTGTAAAAAAGGTATGTAATCGATTACATTTGGATTTTGAAGTGGATCAATCAATATCAATCCCAAAGACAGTAATTGAGGCTGTTGGAATTTTAAAGAAAACTTTAGTAGCTTTTAATAAATCATTTAAAGAGAATTATGATACCTTTGAGCAAGGGGCTAATAATTCTGCTTATTTTAATTCACAAATTACATTTGTGCATGGTAAATTTACAAATGATTTTAGTAAAGATAAGGACAATATTTATGCTGCTCTAGGATATGATGTTAATGCTATTCGTAATTTACAAACAATAGTAAATGCATTAGCAGGAGCTAATGCCAGCGAGCAAGATATAATGAGTGCTGAGAATTTATTGGACTTTTTAAGAGATACTACTCAGTTTGTCTTAACGGTTGTAGATGAAAATGAGGGTGATTTAAGTGACTTAAATTTATATATACTGCGGCAAAGGAGTAATTTGCGAACCATTAAATATCTTAAGAAGTGTTTAGATGGATTGCTTGCAAGAAGAATTGAGGTGATAGGAGATGTCAAACAAATGCTAGCATCAGCAGTAGAAAAATTGGGTAATAATGAAGCAATTCGAAGTGAACTTGAGAAGATTGTTTCTAGTAAAAGTGGATCTATTTATCATAAAATTTATTCTACCAAGAAGAGTGACTTAGATAACGATGAGAGCTTATTGGGCTTTGCTAATTTAATTAGTAAGAGAATTGACATTATAAATTCATCTTCAAGATACGGAAGAAAGAGGAGGATCGCGTAATTAAAATTTAAAACTTTTAATTTAAGTGATTATAAAAGTTAAGTTTTGCTAATATCAAGACTAACAATTGTATGTGGACTAGCTAGCTTTTATATTTTTGTTATTAAATATAAATATAAATATAAATTAATGTAACCAGTTAAAGTATGTGGATTACAATTCAAAAGTTAAATTTCAGTTAAAAATCCCCATTAAAATGATGTTAGTTGTAATTATTAATAATAATTCGTATATAATAATAGATATTAATATGTAATTAATATTACATTTATATAGTTAAAAGATGAAAGTTATTAACAAAAATACCGGTCTATATTTTTTAAATAAGTAATCTGGATCAGGTGGTGGCTCAACTTTTTAAGTTCAAGTTTTACTTTCACTTAAAAAAAACAAAGAACGTAAGGGGCAATTTTATGATAAAAGTATGTATGTATGTTATGTATTTTTAATATTTTTGGACTATTGATATTAAACTGTTTATCAGTAGGCTGTTTATTAAAGGATGATGCATCCTACCGTAAAGGTAAGTTTATAAGTATACAGGAAAAAAAGGATCAAAAGATCTGTAAGTTGATTGCCTTTATAAAGGGGTTATAGGAAACCTTTGATGTCATAGTAGATAAGATTAAATGGTTTAGGTGATCATTGAAAGATAAAAATGATACATTTGATGAAAACAAAATTGTGTTTGATAAGATTATATTTAGTAAGTTGGAAAATTATTTTAATACAGGCAAACAAAATAGCGCTTATGCTGAGCTAGAACATGACTTGAAATATATCTTTAACTTAAAGAGCGTTATAAAGGAATCAACAGTGTTTTCTAAATTTGTCAGTCGAAATGGATTGGACATTATAGATATATTTAAAATATTAATGCAAACAGAAAAATTAGGTTTATAGTTGATTCTATAGTAAAAATATCAACTGTAATTAACAGTACTTATGTCATTAAAAAAATATATTCCTATATCTGATTAAGGGATCAAACCCTTAATCAGATATAACTCCCCAATCTCTTATAGAAGAGCTTTTAACATATTTAAATGCAGAGTTAGCTTCTCCATCCTCAGTAATCTTTTCAAGTTCCTCTATCAATTTCTCTTCATTATCTACATTTTCTGCAGCTAATACTATTTGAGCTTTAATCTTAGAAATAGCGGTGTTTCTTGCTTGCATTATTGTCTTTAATTGAGCAGATTTTTTAGAAAACTCCTTAGCAGACTGAATTTTAACTAAGTTTTTCTCATCTGACCATTTATGCAAAATTTTATGAATACAATCTGTAAGATTAAATAAAGTACTCAATAAATCATCAGCAAGGATTTCGTAATACAAGTTATTATCGACTGATGCTTTAGAGAGTGGAAAATTAGTTTTGGGAAGGACAAAATTAAATATTTTTGTAAAAAAATTCTTATCTTCTTCAACGGGCTCTTCTTCAATAGGAATATAAATATTAGATAATTTGTCAAGTATTACTTTTAAACTTTCAATAATACTCTTATCATGCTCTAGACTAGTATAAATATAGTTCCACTGAGACTGAGTATTATATTTTGATAATGATTTTATAAAGTCATCGACTGACTTATTTACTGTAACTTTATTGAGTTCAATTTCCAGTTGTTTTTTATATTCATCTATGACTTGTTTGAATTCAACGTAAGCTTTATCTCGGTTTACATTTGACTTGGAATTTTTGGTACCCTCTTCAGGAATCCCATAATTTATGGGAATATATGTTTTTGATGACACTACTTTTATCCCATCTTGACTAACTACATCATGAGATACCCCTTGTTTACAGGAAAGAGTTGCAACTGCAATTATATAAATGCTAATCCCGACTTTTTTCATATAATAATTCTCCTTTTTTAATCTTTTATTAATCATTCAAGTCAATCATTCAAGATTATCTAATATATATAACACAGTTTCATACCATATGTACACACCTTAAATTACGTTGCATTTCATTTAATTGGTTAAACTTGGAACTTAAGCATCCCACAACAACTTAAAGCACACTCTACCACGACACTTTGGATTTTAACCTAATATGAGATTCTTTTTAAGTTATGCTTTCTTATTTGAAAAGTAGTAATTTGTAAATAAAAAAGTACTAGTGAAGTTAAAAATGTTAATTTATGCATCATCAAATGTATATCTATTAATTTTAAACGTTTTACCAATTTGTGTATATCTTCAAAATGGCATTATTTTAAAACTAAATTAGTTTGTAAATTGATTTAATTATAATTTGATTTATTAATTATATTAATCGAAAATTAATTTATATATTAAAATAATATATAAGGAGAAGTGTAGTGAAAAAAATTAATAAATTAATTTTTTTAATTAGTATTATAAGTATAATGATGGGATGTGGCCAAGGATCATTGAAGCAAAAGAAGAAACAAGCAGGTTTAGGTAAGGCAATTTTCTCCAAAAATCCAAATGGTGCTGTAGGTAACTTAGATGTATCGCGTGCTTTATTGACTAAAGAGATTAGAGAAAATTCAAGAAGAGATATTTCAAATGCACTAAGAGTAGATAATGTTGAGGGTGATGCTAATAAAAAAAACAAAGGAACAGGTGAACAGGGAGCAGGTAAACAGGTAGCAGGTGAACAGGAAGTAGGTAAACAGGGAGCAGGTGAACAGGGAGCAGGTGAACAGGTAGCAGGTGAACAGGAAGCAGGTGAACAGGAAGTAGGTAAACAGGGAGCAGGTAAACAGGGAGCAGGTGAACAGGGAGCAGGTAAACAGGGAGCAGGTGAACAGGGAGCAGGTGAACAAGGAGCAGGTAAACAGGGAGCAGGTGAACAAGGAGCAGGTGAACAAGGAGCAGGTAAACAAGGAGCAGGTAAACAAGGAGCAGGTAAACAGGGAGCAGGTGAACAGGGAGCAGGTGAACAGGGAGCAGGTGAACAGGGAGCAGGTAAACAGAGAGCAAGCAGAGATTTGGCTCATAAAATACTCACTCTAAGACTAAATGGGTATATAGAGACTCTTAATTCTAAAGTAGATGAACTTGTGTTTATGAAGGCAGGAGTTGATCCAAAAGCCCCTTTATTTGGTGACCAACGTATTTCTGGGTGGTTGCATCGTTTTAATCGGCAGGATGCAAAAAATAAGATTTATCTAGCATTAGAAAATGATATTCAAGATATTATGACTTTAAAAAATATATTTAAATATTTAAATTTGTCAATTGAGGTTTATGATTCTAGATACAAAGGTAGTGAAGGGAGTCTTATTTCGGATATATTATACCGGTTGTGTAATATTTCAGAGTATTCTTTTGACAATTTAAGGATGAATTTCAATCAAGAAACATTAGATTTAATTAAGAATTGTGATTCTGCAGAAAAAATTTCTGCAATTGACCTTAAATTAGCGGAGTTTATTGATATAAGGAAAGATATGATTTATAAAATTAAGACCAGATTGGATCGTGCACTTTCAAATAGAGAGAGAGGTAACAAAGAGAGAATGTTAGATTTATTGAAGGGCATTGCTGATTCAAATGGTAATATATATTTGGGAGTTAACTCTTTACGCGAACTTGCAAGATCCATTTCACATTTAATTCGTTCTTTATAGATTGGGTGAATTTAGGTGATAAGGATTTAAACTTTTTAAAGTGTAAGTAGCATGGATTATTATGTGATATAAATATGAAAATTAAAGGGTGTATTCCATTAAGGCCTGCATCAGGCCTCCTTTTTTAAAAAGCAGTATTTAAACAGTATTTAAAAAAGAATGTATTTTTACTACTGTATTTTTGTAGGTAATTTTATCAATAGTGAATATTGAAAGGATATAGCCAAAGATTTGGCTAAGAAGGTTAAGCCACCTATCAGCTTGGGAATCCAAGCTGATATTTAAATAGTTGTTTGTTATGAATGGACGAAACAAAATTTTTGCCACCTTTAAATTATATTTAATGAAATGTGTAATAAGTATTATAATGTAATACTTATTATATAAGATTAATTATTATTTGTATAGTAGAAAAGCTTAAAAAAAGAGCGAAATTTATGAAAAATTTTAGTATGTTGTTTTGGATATTGTCTATTATAATTGTTTCTTATAGACCTAAAAATAAATCAGTTTGTCAATTGGATTTGAAGGAAGATATTTAACTTGTAGGAAGTTTAATCATTGTTATTTCTTAATTTGGTATTTTATCTAAAATAAGAAAGAGAGGAAAAAATTCCTCTCTAAAGTTTGAGTTATTTGTGAAGTCTTATTTTAGGATCTCTTTAATATCTTGAGTTAATACTTTAATGTTAGGAATTTCAGTTTTAAATATTGTGCCATATTTAGAATGTATATGATTTATTAATTTTTGATTGTTATTTTGCATATCATTATCAGCTTCATATTCAGTAATAATGTTATTAATAGTATCTCTCCATTTTTTTCTTAATTCTTCAATTTTCACAAGTTTGTTTTTGATGTCTTTTAATTCTTGAAGTTTCAAAGTATTAAGATTATTTTTTTTGTTGTTTATTTTATAAATTAGCCATTCAAAATAATCTTGAACATAATTTATCCCTGTTAATAGTATTGTTATTGCTAAATTATCAGTTAAATCTTTTATTGTTATTGCAAATTTTTTAAGTGTGTCTTTTTTCCATTCTAAGGATGAATAAAATTTTCTTCTTGCAATTGTATTTTTAGCAGAATTTACTAGTTCGTTATTTTCTTTGTTCTTGAAGCGGTTAAACACTCCCAATTTCATTCCATATTGATCATCATCTTCAATATTATTTTTATATTCATTTATTAAAGCTATACTGGTTTGAACTTTTTTTATTATCTCAGCTATTAGTGCTGCTTTTTCGTTATCTTCTTTTGACTTTACGTCTTTAGCTTCTTCTAGATTGTTTTGAACATGTTTTTTATCTATTTTAGGTTCTAATGATTTGTCATCGCCTTTTTTTGCTGCTAATTGGGCACTGTCATTAAGTATTTGTGGTCTTAACGTTATGTCTATTGATTTTTTTGTATCATCGATTTTATTTGTATTTGTCTGAGAGTTTGTGTGGGGTTTTGTCTTTGCAACTGTTCCATTTGGGTTACATCCAACTAGTATAAATGCTATTAAAGCAAATGTAGTAAAAGTGTTATTTAAAATGTTATTTCTCATAGAAATTCTTCTTCCTTAATATTATATTAATATGATCATCAATTAATAATGATTCTTATATAGAAATATATATCATTTAATTTGAAAAAAACAATAATTATAAAAAAAATATTAAAATTTTTTCTTGTGTTGTTAGTTTGTAAATTTGTTAAATGATAAGAATATCTTATGCAAAGTATCTTATCTTACTTTTGACGAATCTGCTTATTAATGTAATATTGGTGCTTTATTGTTTTTAAAATTTTGTTAGTTTTGTGAGCTATATCTTTGATGCCATTAATTTTATCTTCTATTTTTTTGTATTTAGTGGTTATATGTTCTATTAATTTTATGCTGCTATTTTTAATGTCTGCCTCGGTTTTATAATCATTAATGATATCATCGATAAATGATATCCAACTTGTTCTTAAATTTGTAATTGTGTCAAGATTGTTTATAATGTCTTTTAGTTGTTCAACATTTAAAAGAATTAGCTTATCTCTTTCTACATTGATTTGATTTATGAGCGCTTCAAATGATTTTTGCGAATATTCTCTTCCTGTGTCTAAGATCGATTTATAAAGTTCATTACCTTTTTTAGTATTGATAGCTTGCATTTGAATAAGAATTTCTCCCAGCCATTTTAATCTTATTGTGTTATAGTTTAGAGATGCTAGAAATAACTTTATTTTTTCTTTGTTGATTAGATATATATTGTCTAATGAATGTATCACCTTATGGTAGTAAGTTTCATCAAAGATTGCACATTGTATTCCAAGTTGTTTTACAGGTTCCTTGATAATATCTGCTGAATGTTTCTCTATTAAAATTAGGGCAGTGTCAACTTTATTCTTTATTTGGTTTGTTAAATTTGTTTTTATGTTGAAATCGTTTTTTATTTTTGAGTTATTTGAGTTAATTATGAATATGTCTTTTTTTGTAGAGGTGTTTAATTGTTTGGTTGGCTTGGGGTTTGAACTACAGGCAAAGAGCACTAAGAGTGGTAAAATTAATGTTATAGTAAAGATATCAAAAATGTATTTCACAATATTTTCCTTGTTTTTATGGTTAAAACTAATTGATAATCAAAACAATCTAATTAAAATTATTTGTATATTTGGTAATATAAATTTAATAAGTACCGTTAAAAAATATTAATAATTATTAATTGAAATTATATATTTTCTTGATTGTTAAATCAACGTTATTTTAAATTGAGATAATTTATAGAGATGTAGTGATTAATAGGAATAGAAAATAATAAAGATGACATTATCAAAGATGACATTGTCGTTGTATGTGTTATAATCAAGTATAAGTAAATAACATGTATTGCACTTATATATGGATTTAATTTAAATATCAAGTAAATGTCGAGATAATAAATGTCACAAAATGATAATCTCTATTAAGATACAATATTATTTGATTTACACATGAATAAGAGAAGAATAAACGTTCTTCTCTTACATTACTATAAATTTTGTAATGATATTTATATGTTTTATATCACCTTAATTAAGGTGCAATGAAAATGTTCATAATTTCATTAGATGTGTTTTTGATTATGTTAAAGTCCGGTTCAAATGCACCTTTTTTGCTTTCTAGGTAATCTCTTATTTCAGTAGCAGTAGCAGTAGTTTTAAGTTTATTTTGAGGTGTAGCCTTACCAATTGCTTTGTCTGTATCGTAATCTTCTTTGATTTTATTTACTGCATTTACAATATTTGTTTTTGCTTTTTGAATTTCATTAACTTTATTGTGCAGTGTTTTTAGAGTGTCAAGAGATAATTTTTCAATTTCATCTTTTTTGTTATTTAGTGTATAGAATGCTGTTAAGTAGTAGGCATTAGCATACTCTCTCATACTATTTAAAATGTCCTCTAAGGTAGTCTTCATAGCAGGAGTTGCTGTAGCATTTGCTGCCATTTTGTTAGCAAGTGCCCCAAAAGCTTCAATATAATCTTTATTGTACTCAAATGCTAGGTATATTTCTCTTCTGGCTGCTTTACTATCCTCATCATTTGCGTTATATAGTTTGGCAACTGCTTGACCTTGGGGAGTGTGTTGAGTTACGGCAAATAGTTGATTGGGATCAAAGAGGTTATATCCTTGTGCATTCTCGTCCCAATTATTATCATTCTGTGTTGTTAGTACTTGCGTTACTGTTGGTAGTAAGTTTTTTATATCATCGACCATTTGTTGTTTTTGAGCCTCTTCTTTGCTTTGTGTTTCTTGCCCTGTTGGTATTGCGCTATCAGTTTTATTTGGATCGTTGTCACAAGCAATTAATAAAATCAAGCTGGCTAAAAAAATAAACATAGTAAAAACTTTATGTTTCAAAATATTCTCCTTGTTGTTAAGATTAAACAAATTTATTAACCATTTTTATAAAAGTGTTAGTTAATAATTATTATTAACTGATATTGTATATAGATTTGATTTAAATATCAAGATAGTGGTAGTTGAAAATAATATTTTTATTATAATAATTTTAATTAGTTAATAACTTATATTATTACTTTTATTATTTTTGTTATTATTTTTTTAAGATGTAAATTGTATATAATTATTTTGTGTATAAGTAATTATTATAGTTATTATAGTTGAATTTTTGATATTAAAATTTGTTTAAATGGCTATAAAAAGTGATTTATAGCTTAATTTTAAATTGTACAAATAACATAATAAACATATAAAAAACCTAGTTGTCTTTTGTGTTAAGGCCCTAGATAATACAAGACCTATAAATAAATTAATTAAACGTTAATCTTTTATCATGTATGGAGAATCAATCAATGTTTTTGTTCCTTTATTATTTGTAATGTAATTATGTAATGTAATTATGTTTAAATAATATTTATCTTTTATCTAAGATTGATTTAGTATCGGGCTTTATTTAAATTATCTCTTAAC
The DNA here is from genome assembly GCF_027925085.1 of Candidatus Borrelia fainii. NCBI lineage: Bacteria > Pseudomonadati > Spirochaetota > Spirochaetia > Spirochaetales > Borreliaceae > Borrelia > Candidatus Borrelia fainii. Next base: position 8,556 of record NZ_AP027071.1, on the reverse strand, counting down.
TTATGGACTTCATTAAAAAAATATCTACTTATATTTGTCATAATAGTCTTTATACATGATCTCATGATAGCGTTTACCCCAGATTCATTAATATAAATTAGTAATGCTGGATTTTGTGTGTTAAATTCCTCTATTACCTTTTTAATATTTACTTCTCTGGTATTATTAATTCCTTTGGTAGCTATGTCTAATAACTTATCTAGTAATGATATCATTTTTACCCCACTATCTATGTTACTTTTGATTATATTTGCTACAGGACCGTTGTATCCTGCGTTTAGTAATGCCTTAAATGCCGTTAAATTACCGCTTTAACTTTTCGATTTGCTTAATTTGCAGAAATAAGGAGTGATGTAATATTTGAATTTTAATTGTCCAATTAAAAAGATAACAATGCAGTTACTTAGGAAATAAATTATAAAAAAGCCCCTTGATAAAGGGGATATTTAAAAGAATGTATAAAACATTGTGAGTAAACAATCTTCCTTTTGAAAAATTAAAGTATTTGGTAATTAATTATTAATTCAAAATTATTTATTTTCAAGTTTTTTTTTAAAAAGTTTTAAATTTTTTTGGAATTTTTTTTTATAAATAATTTTTAACCTTAGTTACTTGATATTAATGAATAAGTGTTGGAGTTTAACATTTATTATATAATAATAAATGTACTTGTTTGAAGTAAGCAAGGAGGATATTTGTGAAATAAAGTGGAATTAAACTAGCTTTAGTATTTATTAATACTATTAAATTAGTTGCGATTTTAAAAAATAAGAATCAACGACATCTCCAACTGGTGATTTGGTAAAAATTGCCTAACTAAATTACTTGAAGGTTTTTTAATTTATGATGAAAGTTTTTAGGGCATTTGAAAAAGTTATAACATCTGTTGATATGTTATAAAATAGGTTCTAATTTAGATAAAGAGTTAAGAGAATTAATACTAGTATTAGTTGATCAAATATTTGATGGCCATTTTTTCACTGTTAATGAAAAAGAATTAGATCATTTTGATGAGAAGGTTTATGTTATATTAACATCTTGTTCATTTTGATGTTGCTAGCTAGTTAAAAGTGTTATAAGTGAGATTGTAGAAATTGTAGAGGTATGTTGATTAGGTAGTTGTTTATGGGATTTAAGATTTTAGTAAGAGAGATGCATTTAGTTGGAAGTTTAAAGATTATGCTTAGTTTTGTGACACAAAGTTAAAACGTATATTTGCAGATTCTGTAGAGGATGTGTATTTAAGCTTACTGATGATGAATTTAATAATCTGAGTCTTGATTTTGTAGGCAATTATGTTCAAATTAATTAAAAGTAAAATAATTAGTATATAACTGACCTTTTATATATTTTAATGCTTGTTCTTTTTTTATTCCAAAGTTTTACTTAAATTGTTGAAATTTTTAAATGAAAAGCTTGTAAGCGTTCCATCTTTGATGGACTGTAATATTATGTGCAAAATATTATGTGCAATTGTTTAGTCTTAATATTTCCAATCTCATTAAATAATTTATTTAATTAATTTTGATCGTATTTAGGGTTTAGTATTTTTTTAAGCTTATCTTGCAGATTGGAATTTTTTTTGTGGTTTTTTCTAAATCTTCTAGAATACTTAGGTGCTTTTTTCTTGAAGTAAATCTTTAAAGGTAATAAGTGCTTGTTTTTGATTATCATCAAGGATATTTAATAAATTAATCTCAATTTTTAGTAAACATTTTTTTCATTAATTTTATTTTGTCTCCTTTAAAATAAGTAAATCGCAATTTGCTTTAGAAAACATTAATATATTAATCAACAAAGATAGGCTGTAAATGTAGCCTATCCTTGTTGTAAATTAAAAATAATATTATGTGAGTTAGTTTTTAAAGTTCAAACTTATCTCATATTTATCTCATTTTTAACTTTTCCTAGTAACTCTTTTGCATCCTTTAAGCTCTTCTCTAGTTGTGAGAAGTCAGATCTATATCCTATGCTGTATGCCTGGAAAGTATTAGCTGCTCTCTCAATGTTTTTTGTAAGATAGTCTAGTTTATCTTTAGCCCGACCTAATGCTTCGGATAGCTTAATAATATAATCTACGGAAAATTGTGATTCTACTTCATGATAGTCTTCTGATGCATTTTCGATTGTGTTTTTAACATCATCAACTTCTGTAAAAAGTTTTTGCAGTGTTTGTGCTAGCTTCTCTTTACTAAACTGGTTCAACTTTTCTTTAGCATTTTTTCTTTCGTCTGGGGTAGAATGACCACTTGTACTCATAGTAGCTTGAAATTCGACTTGCTCTTTGTCTTCTTTGATTTTTTTGATCATCTCAAGTTCAGAATCAATCTTTTTTTCAGCTTTCTCTAATTGATCATAATATTCATATTGAGGGCTATCTTCTACTTCTTCTGTAGTAGAACTAGCATAACCTGAAATTGTTGTTGGTATTGAGTTGTAAGTGTACTCCTCGTATTTACCTGAATATCCACTTAAACCACTAAGAGTGCCTGTAGTACCACTTAAACTGACTGTAGGTATTGCAAGCTCTGGTTTTAACTCTCCTTTTTGACTGTTAAGAGAATTTGAATCTCTATCGCTGACAATAGCAACAGGTAAATTTTCTTTTTCTTCTTCTGGAAGTGTTTCTTTGATGATAGGTTCTGGAACTGATACATCATTTACACTAGGGGCATAAACACCAGGAATATGTCCATTGTCTTGTGATGATGCTTGAGTGTTTACTTTTCCTTTCACCGTATCTTTTGTATGTTTTTTTATAACCTTTTTTAAAGGTCTTTTAATTAATTTACTTGACTTATCAGAAGTATTGCTGATAGCTTGATTTTTAGAATCCAAGATGGAGCTGACCTTATCAAGTAAATCACCAGATTTTTTTTGTATATTTTTATCAAATAGTAAATCACAACTAATAAAACTTATCAATATAAGTACAAATAAATATTGTTTTTCTAATTGCATCATTACCTCCTTGCAACAATAAATATATAGCAATAAGTGTATAAAACAAGTAAATGTTCAAATTATGATGCGTTAAGTGACAAAGCTTTGCAAACTATTGACATAGAGTAGTTTATTATGGTAAAAAATTATTTATTAAAAAATATGGATATTTTAAAAGGAGCAGGAGTGCTTTAATAAGGCTCTTTATAAAAATTCATGTATGTTAATTAGGTTAAAGAGTTAGCCAAGTATATTAAATCTGTATGAAAATCTAAAAGGGGATATAGTAAATCATTATGTTTAGATATGACCTCACTTAATACTCTAAATATTGGTTCTGTTTTTGAGCCACGGAACCATAAACTAGCAATTATTTCATGTTTGTTGTTTTTAAATAAAACTTTAAGCCCCCCTGATGAGTCACCTGTTCTGGAGAGATTTTGTTTGATACCCTCATAATTTATAATTTCATAATTATGTATTGGTAATTTTTGTAACAGGGTATTATTGTTGTTAAATTCTTTTTCTAATAATTTTTCGTAATTGGTTTTTAGTATTTCTTGATTTTCTACTTTTATTTTAAGCATGGCTTTTTCTGATGATACTTCTACATTGCTATAAAAATTGATTGTCTTTAATATATCCTCAAGAGTGTAGTGTTCATTATATGAATTATTAGATATTGAGCACCATATCTTGTAAAGATTTTTGATTGTAAGCAATTTTATAATGCTAAAGAGAGTTGTTAGTGGGTCTCTTACTTTTGAAGGGTATATAATATTGCCCCCATTTGATCCTTCTCCCAAAATTTTTACTATTAATCCTTTATTCCGTAAAAGGTCAGCCATTTCTATTAAGTTGGCTTCACCAACCTCCACTCTATAAACTTTTGTGTTAAATAGAGATGCTATTTTTTCAATGTTTAGTGAGGTTGCATCATTAACTACGACAGCTAAATTATCTTTAATTCCCATATGGTAAAGATAGCTAAGCTCTGAGAGTACTGAGAGTGCAAATATTTTTTGTGGTGTAATGATACTTGCTTGTTCTTTTTTTAAAATTGCAACCAGATTGCCTCTATCTCCATCACAATCAGGGACATATCCTAACTTGAAAGAATTGTCATTCTTAAATTTTTGCTCTAATATTTGTTTGCACATGTTTAAAGATGTCCCTTCGGGAGTCATTCCATGCTTAAAGATACCAATTTCTGTGTTATGAAGTTCTAATTTTATTCCCAAAGATTCAATCATTTCCCTATCAATTGAGTTAATGCGAGAACTCCCATTCATCTCTCCTATGATTCCTATAGGTTCTTTTTTGATAGTTTTTTTTAGTATGTCAATATTTTTTTGATTGTGTGTGTCTGAATATATTATTTGCTGCATTAATGACTTATATGAGTTATAAGATTGTGTTTTATGTCTAGCTTGTGAAGTGATAATTTCTTCATATGTTTTTAAGTGCAGAGCATTGGTATTAAACTTTTGTAAGTTTGTTATTAGATTGTTTATTAAAGTTTCATTTTCAATGTTGGATCTGATCTGACATATTATTTTCTTTGTTTCATTTGAATTTAGCACGCCTCCATCATTTAATCCAATTTTAATGCCATTATATCCTGTAGGATTATGACTTGCAGAAATGTATATAAATCCTTTTGAATTTTGATTTTCTTTTGTATAAGCTAAGATTTCTGGTATTGGGAGTATTCCAAAAAAATTTACACTGTTGTTGTTTAAAATTAAGGTCTTAATTATTATCTTTGAGATTATATTTCCAGTTGTTCTTGAATCTAATCCAACATTGATATATTTTTTTTGTTTATCTTTAAAATAATTTGATATTGTAAAGGTTATAAGAGCAACTAATATTTTGTCGTCATCATTTATTTCATATTCTATTGAATTTTCATTTTTTGATTTTGCAAATATCTTTCTAAATCCTGAATGAGAAAATATCATTTCATTAATAGCGTTTCTTAGATTTGTCATATTTAATATATACCCTTTTAGCATATTTTCCTCTTCATTAGTATTTTTAATTTAATATTTGCCTTTATTTGTAGTATTATGATTATAGTAACATATTCTATTACAATAGGCATTATTTAATAGCGCTTTTTATAATATGTTAATTGTTGTTTACCTTGTCTTTAAATGAGGTTTTGGTATGTATGAGGTAATCGATGAAATTTTTTCTAAAAAAATGCTTGATATACCTTATCTTAATATACCCTTAACTACTCGTGATGAAATACTTACAATTGTAACAATTGTAATGAAATACAAATTACTGTCTCTACTAAGAAATTCCTAAATATTATATAAAATATTATATAATATTGGTTAATTGTGTGGTAATATATATATATATATAGAATAAGTAATTATTTATCGGACTTGATAAGTAGGGGTTTGCTTATAAGATAGAAACAAAGATTGGTTCTTAATGTTGATGATATGCTGAATAATAATAGTTAAAAGTTGTAATAAATTACAAAGAAGGAGAGATTTAATGGTAAGAGTAAGTATGATGTTTTTTATTGTGTTTGTAATAAGTTGTGATTACAATGCAAAAATAAGAGAAGAAGAAAGTTTAGCTCCAAAATTGTTTGAAGCTAGGTCAAATAAAATGGTAATTGAGATCAAAAAACCAACCCCTCCTTCTCCTGATGTTATTCCTCCTTCTCCTGATGTTATCCCTCCTTCTCCTGATGTTATCCCTCCTTCTCCTGATGTTATTCCTCCTTCTCCTGATGTTATTCCTCCTTCTCCTGATGTTATCCCTCCTTTAGGTGAACAAAAAGACATAATTGCTCCAATAAATTTCAAGAGATCTTTAATTGAACTTCCAGAAAAAGCAACAACAAAAGAGGAAGCTTTGAAACAATTTTATGAGAAAAGAAGATCGCTTTATTATGACCGTGAATCTATAATTAAGCGTGATGAACCTTTTCTTTATGATGCTATAAATGTAGGTTTCCCTCCCTTGAGCTTGGATAAGATATTTGAGAAAAGAGGATGGCACTATAATTTCAGTACAGAAAATATTTATGCATCTGTGTGTTATAATCCTGAGCTTATTTACTCTTTAGCATTTGCAATATATACAATGTATCCCCCTCGTAGTGTTTCCGAGTCTGTCCATCATAGTATATATTTACCAAATGAAAATGATAGAGCGCGATATAGGCTTGCTATTGAAGGGTTATTATATATGTTAGGCAAAATGTCATTTGCTACTTTAGAGTTCTTATTGATAAATTTTAGGGATCGGAAAAATCGCGATATTTTTAATAAGTATTCTACTATGGAAGAACTTGTAAATCTTACTCAAAAAATATATGAATATAATGACATGTTAAGTTATGCATCGCATAAGATTCTTGTTTTAACAATTTATCACTTGCCGAAAGAAGAAATGACAGCAGAAAGATTTTACAATATATTTAATTCACTGATCAATAGTAAAAATAGTAATGCTGCAGTTATAGAGGTTGAAAATAAAGGAAGAGAGATTTGTGATTTGTTGCAAGAGATATTCGATAGAGGAAAAAACTAGAAGAGAGAGAAAAAATAAAAAAAAGGGGAGTAAGCAATAAAGGATTTAATGAATAGAGGTTTTGTTGTAAATATCTTATGACAAATGAGTGTAGCATGGTAAGAGAATTATTGACTTATTATATGTTATATAATAAGGGATATGATGAAAATGTTGAGCATTTTTTTGGAAGGTAGGGTTTTATGAAACAAGTATTAATTTTAATGTTATTTTTTGTTTGTATTGTTGTTAGTTTTGCTCAAAGTTATGATGAGATGGCTTCTGATGCTGTAACTGCAAAAGGCAATATGGATAGCAAATTGTTATTTTATGAAATTCATAAACAAAATACTTTAGTGCCTTTTCTATTGAATTTTTTTGTGGGTTTTGGTATAGGTTCATTCGTGCAAGGAGATCTTACTGGTGGATTACTGATTTTAGGATTTGATATGTTGGGTTTCGGTTTGATTAGTGGTGGTATGTATTCTCTTTCTCAATATAAAGGTATTAATACACCAACGATTGCATTATCTTTGATGTCTTTAGGTGGAATTACTTTGTTTGTGACACGAATTGTTGAAATAATAATTCCCTTTACATATGCGTCTAGTTATAATAGGAAACTTCGAGAAAAATTGGGTATATCCTTGGGAGGATTTAAGCCTCAATTTGAGATAAATTTCAACGAAAATTCTGGTTTAGTTTTTGAACTTGCTTTTACTAAGAAGTATTGATTATAAAATTTAAAATAAAAATAAGTATAGTTTTTAATATATTTACTTGCTGTTACTTTGTAACAAGGTAACAGTAAGTACCACAAAAGTTTAAGAATGTAAATATGGCACCTATAGCAGGTGCTAAATTTGCTACAAATAACCCCTTAGGTAGCAGAACTTTTGGGTCTCTTCATCTTATAATATTGGTCTTATGGTAGAGGCATTTATTGATGGGATACAAAGGGAAGGTGTTTTTGCTGTAGTTAAGCACTTTCCTGGACTTGGAGGCACAAAAGTAGATACCCATAAAGATTTGGCCTTATTACCTTATAGTAAAAATTTTTTAATGGTAAATAATTTTATACCATTTCTTTTTGGAAAGAAAGCAAAATTTATTATGCTTGGACATGTACTTGTTCCTAATATTTCCGCAGATGTAAGTAGTATGTCCAAAGATATTGTGGATATTATAAGACATAATCTGAATATCTTTAGTATTATCATGACAGATGCGTATGATATGGGGGCAATTGTAAATAATTTTAGTTTGGAGCATGCGATTAAGAAATCATTAAATTCAGATATTGATGTTGTGCTTATTCCAGAAGGGTTTAAAAAACTTAATGTAGAAGAGTAAATATTCTTAAGTTTTGTATAAAGGAAATGTTTATTAAAAATGACTAAGTATTGTTATAATTAGATAGGAAAGGTAATAGCTATATCGACTAAAAAATACTCACGTAGAGAAGAAGAAAATATAGAGAGGATAGAGAATAAATTAGTAATTGGAATATTAAGTTTAAGAGAGACAAAAGGCAATGCCGGGAAAAGAAAAGCAGAGATATTATTTCCACCAGTAATAATAGAAGTCCTAAGAGATATAGGTAATTGAGTACCTACTAAGATATTGATAATGAAAGAATATATATGTATTTGATATTTCAATATATAAAAAGAAATAGATAGAGTAAAATAGACATTTGAGAATGAAGTTGAATTTTGGGGATAAAAGTTAATGGGGATGATATTGAAATCAATCCATTCATTGTAAGTCATGGTTATTCCAATGAAAGCGTAATATTTGTAATGTTGATTATAAGGAGTTAAATTTATATAATTGTGTTGAATAATACCTATTTGTAGTGGTTTTATATTTTCATTATTAAATTTTTCACCCCATGCATGGGCATGTATTATAAACAAGTGTAGTGATATAAGTATTAAATTTTTCATTGTGTGTGTAAAAAATTGTAACATGTTATTAAAGAATAAAAAATGGTTTTTACTTGTTTGTATTGTATGAAATGGGGAAGGATGTAATAATATTATATTTTATACTATTAACAATTAAATA
>NZ_AP027072.1:0-59167 GCF_027925085.1 Candidatus Borrelia fainii | reverse complement strand
AGTTTATATTTGTATTGTATAATAATAATTCTTTTACTTAAACAACCTTCTTTTTTTCGACCTCTATAAATACATAGAAAATTTAAAAAAGCTTTGCTCTTAGTTTGAATATGAAGAAGAAGACGATGATGAATCAAACTATGAAAGCAGAAAAATAACACAAAAAACAATTAATCAATAGTACATATAATTTTAATACACTAAGTATTAATACAAATGATAATAATGTTATTAAAAACTTAATGGAAGCCTTTTTTTTCTTCAATGCAAAATGACTTTGATTTTAACTATTTCATTTGTTATTTAAAAAAACAACAAAAAAGTTAGCGACTGCTCTATCCACACTGCTGACAGATCAGCACTGACTGGTCTTTTCACCATGTTGTTAATTACATTTATTTATTTCAAGTTTATTTAATCTGATTCCTGAGTTCTTTTCTCCTACTCTTACAAAGTTTATTGCGATCTTTGAACTCACTTGAAATTGCCAGAGTTAAAGCTAAAAAACATCTAAAAATTTACAAAAGAAGGACTTGGGAAAAATTTTAATAATTTGTTAAACGCAACAGTATCATTAGGATGTGTATAATATCTTTGTGATTGTTTATTTGCAAATAACATATAATTTCCAAAATATCTTATCAATTATATCAACTGCTGAACCTACATTATATCATGATATAAGATAAATCCTATCTGGAAGGTTTATGTGAAGCTCTAAACTCATAACACACATCTTTAATACCATTCAATACTTTATCTTCAGGATCACCACCAAAAAGCGGAGATGGGGAATTTAAGAACATAAAATAATTATCAAAAACACTAGCAAGTCTACTCTCTAGTCTATAATGCTCTTCCGCATCTATATTAAGACTTTCATCTCTACCCTCTACATTAGGTGAATTGTCTCTACCATATTTAATATAACTAATCAGTTCTTTAACTTTACCCTTATCTTTCAGTTTTAATAAAAACCTTTTTATATATTCTTCTATCTTAAACACATCTCCTTTTAAATAAAAATTAAAATTAGCTGCGCTAGTATATGTTTTTGTAAATTCATCTTTTAATGCATTGACAAAAAAAGTTAATGTATCAAGCTCTTCTTTATTAAGTCCAAGATTACTTTTCCAATCTGATTTTAAATTAATACTTTCTAGGTCTTTCGATAAATGACCTTGATTACTATTATTTTTGAATAAATCACAACTTATAAAACAAGTCACACAAAATATAAAAACAAACCTACTATACATAAAATTCATATCCTTAGTCACCGCATATAAAATTCAATTATTTTCTATAAAATATATATCATTATTACAATAATTCAATAAAAGGGGAAACTTTGTTTACTATTTAATATTAAGCTTATCTTTTAATCTATTTAATGCTTTACTATCCAATTTTAACTTACTGGTATCTAAAGCAGCAGAAATTGCCATTATTTCTTCATAAGAAAATCTACATCCTTTTAAAATATGATTTTTAAAGCTTTTAGCAGCAATTGGCACAATTTTTTCAATAATATCAAGCAATATATTGGCATACTCACGCATTTCTTTTGATGAATTTTCATTAACTTCTTTCGATTCATTTAATCCCAATCTTAACTTTATAAAATGAAAAAGATTTTTTAAATCAATCTGCCAATACCATTCAGTATATAAACTTAGAGGCAAAACTATTCTAGATATTTCCTTTAAAACATTGCAATCTATCATATCTTGATATAGCTTGTAACAATATTTTTGACTTTTTTCTAACTCAATTAATATATCTTTAGTAAATTGAGGAGATTCCATTTTTTCATTCACACATTGATTACTATCAAGCTCTTGAATTTGTATATCTTCTGGAAGATAAAATTCTTCTCTCATTAAACTATAAGAACCAGATACTTCATTAATCCTAGCTGTTCTATGTCTCATCCATTGTCTTGCAATAAATATGGGAGCCTTAACATAAAAGGTAAAGACAACTTGTTCAAATGGACTTGTATGTTCATTTCGTATTAAATAATCAATAAGTTCATTATCGTCCCTTTTAAAGCTTTCACTGCGATATGAAATTCTTGCAGCCTGAACGATCCTATCATCACTACCCATATAATCAATAAGCTTTATAAAGCCTTTATCTAAAACTCTATAATCCTTATTTAATAAATCTTCTCTTCCCATATTAGTATTCAAAAAAACAACTTCTAAAGATAATTATTTTTAGAAACTTATCTAAATAAAATTTAAGAGAGCTCCATTGAAAAGAAGACTCTCCTTTTCAAACATTAGTATTATAAAATATATTTATATATATATTTTCTTATCTCCTAAAACCTACTAGAACAGATCTTGCTTCTTGAATAAGTTTTTCTATATCTTTCTTTCTTCCCATTACTTCACCTATCTTCAAAGAAGAAGATTCTAATTGACGTAAAGCATTTTCTGCATCACTTCGTGCAATTTCAGATAATTGCGCTGGTACATAAGATAATCTATGTCTCCAATTTGCTGAATTTTTTAATCTTTTGATAATGGATTCCTTTAAAGTGTCTTGTGCTCTCTTAAAAAAAAATTCTGCAGACCCTATACCTTGTATTGCAATATCAATTTCATTTATAAGCCTCTCAAAATTAGAATCTTCTTCCCTTACCCAACTGTACCAACGATTTACATTCTCTATCTCCATGCTATTTTTCCTAAATTTATCCCTTCCTAGACTCAACCCTTTGAAACTTCTTTTCTCTTGGAGTTTTGAGAGTATATTATACAAATCGACTCTTAATCGTTCATATTCATCTTTAAGCTCACGTGCATTCTCAATTAATTTAGCAAATCCAGAACCTTTAAGAATACTTTCTACCCTTTCAATTTTTTCTTGTGCGTCTTTTTCGTCCTTAGTAATTGGAAGTAAATCTTCTTCGTTTATATTTATTTCTTCTAGATAAGGATAGTATGGGGGATTATGAAATACTGGAATCTCTGTATTCATATTATTAACAGGCACTAAAGGAAAGTCCTGAACCACTTGATGTTTTACGCCTTCTTCCAATTCACCTTCTTGCTTTCCATCCTTAGGATTTAAATCTTCTACCTTGTTGCTTTGTTTTAAATATTTTTCTCTTGATTTGAGCATCATTTCATTAAGGGTATTTATATCACATGAAAATAAACTTAAAAATATTAAAATAAATAATGGCAAAATACTCTTATGCATATCTCCCCCTTGCAAGTTATAACCCTACTTAACTTTTAATTCATAACAACTACCATAAAATGTAGTACACTTAAAATAAAAGCACAAAAAGAACCTCATAAAATAATACAATCAGTTATAATTTGTAATTGTTCAAAAGAGAACATAAGAATCTTACAAAGATACAATTAAAAATCAAAAGCTAAGAGCAATACCGCTCCTAGCTTTCTTTTTATTGACTTTATTTTTCAGTTATTTACTTTTAATAAAAAAACTAATCTTATAATAATTAATTAAATTATTCAGATTTATCTGCCTTAGGAGTTGTAAGACCTGCCATTGCAGATTTTACTGCATCATCAGCAGCGTCTACTAACGCACCAATTGCTGTATTTAAAGCAATAAGATCAGAAGCTCCTTTAGTTTTCTCACCATTATCTTTATCTATAGCTTTCTTTGCATTATCATCAGTAGCATCTTTTTTACCAAGGTCAGCATGCCCCCCTTTCAATTTATCTAAGAAAGCTTTAGCTTTACTTTTAGAATCAGTAACCTTTGCCTTTAATTCATTAGGAAGCCCAACTGTTTGTTCTAAGTCTCCCAATTTAGTCTCTGCAAACAATACTATATTATATGCTCCTGCAATTAACGACCCATTATGATCAGCTTCACCAGCAAGACCATTTGCTTGAATTTTCTGACCAATAGCTTTAGCAAGTTTATCTATTGACTCAACTAAAATACGAACTTCTTTAACACTAGCTGCAAAATCAACAGCATTTTTTATGTCTGTACTTACTTTTGATAAATTAATTACTGACCCATCAGCCTTTATTGCCGCCCCTTCTTTAGCTCCTCCATTATTACGTGCCTCCTTATTAACTTAAAGGGAGCAAGATAGTTAACAAACTTTGATAAACATAAAAAAGCTTAAGAACATAGATACTGTAATATTTCAAAGAATGTGTGTAATTAAACAATCAACAAAAGTGATTTTTATAAAAAAAATAATTGACAGAAATTCAATTATTATTATCCAGGTCTTTTAATATTGGACTTTAATGTTGCTTCTAACTTTTCAAGCTTAAGGTTAAAAGTAGTCTTTAAATATTTAATATCTTTATAAGTAAGCTCATTTTTATAATATCTGTAAGCAATATCTCTATTAATACCAACTCTAGTTAAGATCAGTTATAACCATTTGTTGAGTAATTACTGGTTGTGCAAGTCCCATAAAAATCCCCTTATATATAATTATAATATAATATGGTTAAGTGTTATAGGGAAGGTATGTAAGTAAAATGTGATTTAAGAGGTAACTAATATAACATAAAGTATTTAGTCTATTTTCTTAAGTTTATCAAAAAGCTCAAATGCAATCGTACCATCAATCTGTTGTTAAAGGATTGTTACCAATATTATTTAGACCTAAGTATTATTACAGATAGTAAAAAAGGAAAACAATTCTTATGAAAAGAAAAGTTTCCCTCAAATGACTTTATTTAGTTATGTATGTTTTATTAACAATTCTCTATTATTGTCCACCAGTTGCGTCTGCAGGTTTAGCTGCTAGTTCAGCATTTATTTTCTTTAAACCACTATCAATAGTATTTCTTATAGCAATAGTTAATGTATTTAATGCTTTAGTAACAGCACTTACAGCTGCACCTTTAACTGCAGCAGTAACCTCCGCGGTTCCAGCATTATCATTAGCGAATTTACCCCCCTTAGCCATAGCTCTTAAAGCAATAGCACCTGCAATGCTCCCATCTTTAGCACCAGCAGCAACAGCAGCAGCACTAGTGCCATCCTTAACAATAGCTTTTAAAATATCAGCACCAGTTACAGCCCCAACAGCTTTAGCAGCATCAGCTGCAGACTTCTTTGCATTAGCAGCATTATCAATAGCAGCATTACCAAATAGCTTACCTGCTTCACCATCACCAGCAGCTGTTCTTGCAGTAGAACCATCTTCAGCCTTTTTATTATCACCAGCATCATGTTTACCTTCATTTTTAAGCACTACATCTACAATTGATTTAATTCCCTGTACTAATTTATCAACATCACCAGCAGCACCACCGTTATTCTGAGCAGCAACATTACCAAGTAGCTCAGTACCCTCAGAACCAATAGCATCACTAGCAGTCTTAGCCCCATCAATTATCTTACTAAGAGTTTCACCAACTTCTTTTACAACCCTCTCAGCATTAGCAGCATTAGGATTATTCTTAGATTTCATATCAGATACAATCTTATCAAGGGATGTCTTTGTACCTTGTACAGTATCATGAACGGTTTTAAAGTAAGCTGCAACATCAGACTTATTAGTAGTAGTATTAAACCCTAATACACCTCCAAGCATATCACCAAAAGACGTAAACACATTTAAAAATTTACTCTGAAGCTCCTCAGTATTAGTACTGCCACTCCCACAGCTAAGAAGTAAAAATAAAGTCATTAATAACGCACTTAAAGTAATTCTTTTCATTATTACGTGCCTCCTTATTAACTTAAAGGGGGAAAAATGGCTAACAAGCTTTGATAAGCAAAATAAAAAAGCCAAGAACATAGATACTGTAATATTTGCAAAGACTAAAAACAATGGAAACAACTAATATGTATGAATTGTTGTTAACAAGAATTTAAATGATTTTTGTAAAAAAAATGACTAAAAAAAATAATTGACAGAAGGTCAATTAAATAAGGAGTAATTAAATAAATTTACTTTACTAATAAAGACATTAATGCCAAGAATATTCCTATATTAAGTGTAATAAGGGTTCCAAACATCCAACCATGAAGTCTTAATGTAGTCTTAAGTTCCATTTTATTAACATCAATTTTATTATCAAGTTCATTGAATTTAGTATCTATTTTGGAATTAAGATTATTCTCAACAGTATCAATTTTATTATCCAAGTCTTTAATATCAAATTGTAATGTTGCTTCTAACTTTTCAAGCTTAAGGTTAAAAGTAGTCTTTAAATAATCAATATCTTTATAAGTAAGCTCATTTTTATAATATCTGTAAGCAATATCTCTATTAATACCAACTCTAGTTAAGATCAGTTATAACCATTTGTTGAGTAATTACTGGTTGTGCAAGTCCCATAAAATACTCCTTATATAATTATAATATAATATGGTTAAGTGTTATAGGAATCTCTTTTTAGTAAAATGTGATTTAAGAGGGTAACTAAATATAATATAAAGTATTTAGTCTATTTTCTTAAGTTTATCAAAAAGCTCAAATGCAATCGTACCATCAATCTGTTGTTAAAGGATTGTTACCAATATTATTTAGACCTAAGTATTATTACAAATAGTAAAAAAGGAAAACAATTCTTATGAAAAGAAAAGTTTCCCTCAAATGACTTTATTTAGTTATGTATGTTTTATTAATAATTCTCTATTATTGTCCACCAGTTGAGCTTTCAGGTGTAGTAGCACCTTTGGTTGCTAGTGTATCATTTATTGACTTTAAACCATTATCAACAGTATTTCTTATAGCAATAGTTAATGTATTTAATGCTTTAGTAACAGCACTTGCTACTGCACCATTTACTGCATTGGCAGATTTATCCTCACTCTTAGCAGCAAATTTACCCCCCTTAGCCATTGCTCTTAAAGCTATCCCTGCTGCAATAACTGCATCCTTTTGTGCTTCATCTCCAAACTCCTTATCATCCTCTTTTTTAGCAGCAGCAATCTCAGCAGCGTTTTTTGCTTGATCAATACCAACATCATTATTAGCAGCCTCAGCAGACTTAGCAATAGCTTTTAAAATGTCAGCACCAGTTACTGCTCCAATTGATGCACTTGCTGCTGCCGCATGTTCTTCTGTTCCATCATCCTTTTTACCAAGCAACTTACCAATTGATTTTTTCTCATTTCCTGCTGTCTTAGTAGCTTCTGCACTTCCCTCATTATCCTTTAAAACCACACTAACTATTTCTCTAATTCCCTTAACAAGTGCATTTACACTTGCAGAATCTCCAGGTGCACCCTCCTGGTCTTTAGCACCACCAATCTTATCTTCTCCTGTAGCCCCTTTAGCTGCTTCATTTGCACCATCAGCAATCTTCTTTAATGTGTTAGTAATAAACTGCTCAACAAGTGATTTAACTTTTGAGTAATTCTCATTCTTATCAACTGCTTCTTGCAACTCCTTTTTTACTGATGTAATAGTAGTTTCAATAGCAGCAAAATACTTCCCTACCTCACTTTTCGTAGTATCTGCCTTAATGCCAAAAGCATTAGTTACCATATTACCAAAAGACGTAAACACATTTAAAAATTTACTCTTAGGATCCTCAACATTAGCACTGCCACTCCCACAGCTAAGAAGTAAAAATAAAGTCATTAATAACGCACTTAAAGTAATTCTTTTCATTATTACGTGCCTCCTTATTAACTCAAAGGGGGAAAAATGGCTAACAAGCTTTGATAAGCAAAATAAAAAAGCCAAGAACATAGATACCTTAATATTTGCAAAGACTAAAAACAATGGAAACAACTAGTATGTATGAATTGTTGTTAACAAGAATTTAAATGATTTTTGTAAAAAAATGACTAAAAGAAATAATTGACAGAAGGTCAATTAAATAAGGGAGTAATTAAATAAATTTACTTTACTAATAATGACATTAAAGCTAAAAATATTCCTATATTAAGTGTAATAAGGGTTCCAAACATCCAACCATGAAGTCTTAATGTACTCTTAAGTTCCATTTTATTAACATCAATTTTATTATCCAAGTCTTTAATATCGGATTTTAACTCATTTTTATAATATCTGTAAGCAAGATCAATACCAAAAGCAAGCTTGTACTCTCTTTGCATTTCTTTAAATATAGGTAATATATATATATATATATCCATTATCGTAACCTTTAAATTTGTAATTTAAATCGCACATCAGTATAAGTAACTTTAAGCTTTAGCATTGTCTTGTAACATAGTGACATCTTTTTAAGTTCTCTTTCTCTTTTAAGCTCATCGAGTTTAGATTTTCAATCTTCAAGCTTCTTACTCTCTTCTTCTGAATGTGCAATTTTATTATTCAAAATCTTCTTATAAAAATTGCTAATTTGAGACTCTAATTCTTCTATTTTGTAATTATGAGGTTTAAGTCCCAACTCTAAATAACGACTAAATGAACTTATAAATTCAAGTCTTAACATACTTCTAGTCATACTAAACTGACTTTTAAGATCACGTGCATAAGCTGTACTTTGTGATATGTAAAGGAAAGATATTAGTTAGAGTGTCTTCACAAATAGTAAGCTTGGCAGTACCAGTAATATACTCATAGTCATCTTTAATCTCTTCCCATTTACAGTCTCATCTTTCCCACATTAACACAACTTACTCCCAGTTCTTTTGCTATCCCTGTGTTATTAAGATTTACTTCTCTAAAATACACAACATAATCATCTAATAATTCCCTTATCTTATTCACATTTTTTTAAACTTAGTATAGATTAACAAAATCTAACACAAAATAACATAAACTCTATAACAAAACAATCAAGTTTACAAAAACAATAAATATTTATAAGTACATGTACATTAAGAAAAAAATAGAGATATATTTTTAAAATCAGAAAAATAAGGAGTTTTATATGAATAAAATTAATTTTATTTTGGTTTTCTTACTATTAATTAGTAGTTGCGAATATGAGTATAGAACTATTATACCCCAAGGTACAAAAAATACAGAAGAACAAGCAAAAGTACAAAAAACACCAGAAGAAGTGTTAAAAAAAAAGTTAAATGATAGTCAAAAAAAAGACTTAGACTTCTTAAAAGATGCTTTAGGTAATGATGCTCTTTTCAACAAATTTTTAAGCCTTGATGAATCTAAAATAAAGTCTGCACTTGAGCATATACATACTGAACTTGAAAAATGTAATGGAAATAACGATGGTAAAAATACTTTTAAACAAGTAGTACAGGGATACTTTAATACAATGGATGATAACAAGTTAGATCAATTTAAAACAAATGCTACAAGTGCCTGTGCAGTAGCAGGTGGTTAAAATAAACCTCTAATAATCAAAGATGAAAGTTAAGAAAAAATATTAAAAAAAAGTAGATTTAAGATAATAGGGCAACAAAAATTCTAGATAAAAAAGAGTAAGAAAGAATAAATTAAACTCACTATAAAAATGGTAAGGATAACTATAAAAATAAACCTTTGGTTAACAAAAAGAGAGTATTTAAATTTTATAATAAATAATCCATCATTGCAAAATGAAAAGCTACTAAAAAGACAAATAGAGTAAATACAAATAGGATTATTAAGTATTTATAACAAATAACCCTAGAAAAGATATTTTATATACACAATAAAGCTCATTAAAAATTGACTCTACATATAAGTATTTGCTTAACTTTTGTTAACTAATTTTATCTATTTTTAAAATCTTCAGTTAACAATATGAGAAAAACATTTAATTAACGATAATCTATAATTTCAAAATCAAAGAATTATAAATGCAAAATGAACGCTTAAATGTTAAATATACCCAAAATCAATCTTAAAAATTAAAAGACTAAACAATCAAAAAGTATTCCTTTAAATTTTATCTAAATGACAAAACAACTAGTCTAGTAGAGCGTTATATAGAAAGACTTAAAGCAAAAGACCCAATCTCAGGATGGTTTGTATATCTTTTAAGTATTACTGGTTGTAGAGGTGTTAGGATACAAAATGTAAGACTTACTGACATCTCTAAAAAGATTATCAGTGATGGTGAAATATTTTACTCTCTTAATGTTAATGTAGCAAAAAAACATAGCAGTATCTGTATAAGAGAAGTAGTTATTAGTAAGTCTGAATTTTGCGATGCTATTATGCAGGCACATAAAGAATACTTTTCTTCTAAAGGAAAAGACTTAAGACATACATATCTATTTCAAAAAAGTAAACTTAAATTCCGTGACAATAAAATTAAAATAAGTGAGATTTCAAAATAGTTTAAATCATTACTAATTAAATCAGGATTTAAACATTGCAAATCACTACATATATGTCGCAATATACTTATTGCATCTCTTAAAACTAAAGGCTATAACTAATTTGAAATAAAAGAGCTTATGAAATACTCTTCCACACAAGAGATTGATAATGTTTATGGATTATCAGCTGCAAGTAAAATACAAGCTTAAAAAGATATCAAAATAGTTTGAAATAACTTAAATTTTTTGTTAAACTCTTGGTTTTGATAAGCATTTAGTGTGTAATAAATACAAATCCAGAAAATTTAAAGCCAACATTTCATTATTGTTCATTATAACAGATAAAAGTACTAGCTTAAGCTTGCTTAAATATACGCTTAGACGTAAGTGTATACTCTCTCCCCCTATCTTCAAACTCAAGTGAATCATAAAGCACTACACCATTATTAGTTGCCATAAAATGATATCCAGGAACACCCTTGATTTTAACTTCACTTACTTCAAATTCGCTGTCTAAACATATGTAAGTGGGGGCCTCCCATCGTATACTTGTATTAATATTAAACCTTCCAAGTACAGCACATGGATTTAGAATATAACAATTACTTCTCATATATCCTAACTTAACAAAAGTATGATAATTATTGTTAATATCACTAATACTAAACCGAAACTTTTTAAACTTCTCTATATAATAATGAAGAGATAAAAAGTAACACCCCCATTCCTGTATCTCTAAAATTAAGTTTGGATTATTTTGCTTTATTTGCACCTTTAACCTCCCTCAGCAAATATCTAAGCTTTTAACATTAAGGATTAAGTTCCCTATTATTAAACAAATTTAACAATCGGTCTAAGAACACAGAAAAGCTAAAGATATTATGTACAAAGACACTATTCTTACTAATCTTAAGTATTCTACATTCAAAAACTTCTATAAATTTTCTATTACAAACTATTATTAAAACTATTTGACTCTTAATCACTAAAAGAGAATATCCTCATAAAACCCATCTTGAGATTTAGTCTCATTAGTTACTTGGGTTTTAACAGACGAGTTTAAGATCCCAACTATCATTTACCAAAATACTGCATTTATTCTTATTATCACCTGTACGCTTATCGGTCCAATTTTCTTAAGCAAGAGAGCCATTAAGTACAACTTGAAAGCAAAGCAATAAGGCTCCCTGTTTTAGATCCAAAGATCACACAGCCAAAAAATTATGCATGCCTCACCCTCAAGTTATTCCTCTTAACACCTCTATTATTAGCCAGAGTAAATTTTAACATAAGGAAACTATTACTAGTATAAGTAATTTCACAGCCTCTTGTTAAACGACCAGACATACTTAACAAAGTAATATCAAACACTAGAACCCTCCTTATCATGAAGCCTACTTAGCATTGCCATACGTTTTAAATCACAATCAAGTCTTCTCATATTTTTTCATATTTTTTAAAAATTTTTGCCTTACATAATAATCATGAATGAGTTTCTCTATACTTATTACGCTAAACTTACATAAAAATCTTAAAATACTGTAAGTAATTAATAAAAACATAAACATAAACCTCATAAAGGTACCCTTAAATAGCATTTAAAGTAAGAGTGGACCACTCATCAACCACATTCGAATTACTAAAAGTAAAATTCATACTATCACCTAAAAACTTAAACCTATCCTTAATAGATCTTTTAGTCATATCTCAATGGAACAAATACCCCCTCAAAATTATAATTTACATGTTCAATTAAAGAAAATTTTCCTATAAGATCATCTATTTGGGATTCAAGTTTATCTTTAATAAATTTTGTTAACCTAGACAACTCCAAAGTATGACCCTTTTTAGTTGTCTCTTCTACTCTATCAATTTCAGATTGCAAAGAACTAATCTCTTCAAGGCATTCTTTCAAATTCCAATTATCTTCACCATCAATTTCAAAATCACTAAATTTTACAAATTCTAAAAAGTCAAATTTGAAATCTATATCACACAAATCTTTATATACGCAGCCATTCTTCAAAAAATCTCCAATAATAACACTTAATTCATCTAAATCAACATTTTTAATATCAATATCACTGTTTGACTTTAAAGAGTTGGCAATACGAATTACTTCTGCTTCCAATCTTGAAACATTAACCATTACCTCTCTAATAAAATCATCATTCCTCTCAAATACACAATTGATCGCCTCATTACCTATAATAACAAATAAATTACCCTTGTTTAAACCTGTACATAATAGCTGCATTTGTACTTGAACATAATACTTGAAGAAATATTTATTTTCTAAAAAATTACCAGTTTTATTGTATTTAGAGACCGCACTTTTTAAGTAAAGATTATACTTAAATTTGATCTCAAGTAATTGTGCTTTTCCTTCACTATCCACAAATCATCCATCAATTGTAGAACCAACTAATGTCTTAAGGTCTTTGAATTTTTTAAAATAATTATACTTATCAACACCATTTGCATATTTATTTTTATGCAACACTTCCATATTACTTGAGTACATACGTACAAATTCATCAAATCCCAAGGTTTCTAGTATCTTCCCCTTCTTCATGCTTAAGTTATCTTCAAATGGAATTTCTCTTCCTATAGCTTTATAGTATTCTATCTCTAATCAATTTCTCTAAAGAATCAGCACCAATAAACACTCTTCCAACTTCACTTACATCCATACGCTTTAATACTTCTCTTTGCATACTAAAATCAACTTTACTATTAAACTTAAAACACTCATCCTTACCAATTTTTGGTAATTTACGCCTTATCCTGCTTATTTTTACTTATTTGGTTTTGTTTATCTTTAAGCAACTTTTGACTTTGATATGCAAATGATTCAAATTCTTAAAATATCATTTGTCCGCATAAACCAAATTGTTGCATCTCCACCTTTGATCTTTGATTATTTATTTTTGATATATTTACCATATTGAAACTCCTACTTTATAAATTCATAAAAACAAAAAAATATTTTATTATAAATAGGTTTACTTTTAACGTATATCACACTATAATAGTTAATAATATACTCATAAAATAGGAGATTTAAATGAGGAGCACAAAAAAATCTACAAACAAACATCAACACAAGTTAATCGTTTTAATATCTACACTAAATTATATGAACTTGAACCTTAAAAAATATACCCAAAGCAACATACTTCATTACTTTAATAACAATATGAAAAAAAATGACCAAAAACCTGTTAAACTTAAAACTCTACAAAGTCATCTCTATAAATTAGAAAAAAAATTTAAAGTAACAATGAATTATCACAGACATTTGGGCGTCAACATGGGAACTGAAGTTCATTACAAACTTAAATATCCCAAAAAAGAATGTTACCGCATAATCAACAAACACTTTAGAGAAAAAAAAGAGGAAAGATACAAAAAACGTGCCAATGCATATTTTGAAAAAACTTGCATCAAAAATAGCAGTGTAGAAAAATGGGAGTGTTTTAATAATAAATATAATAATAAAGATAATGAAGAAAATAAAAACACAAAATTTATAGAAAAGTTACAAGTAGAAAAATACGCTAAAAAATGCAATTTTAAATCAAATGCTTTCCTTTCTATTTTAAATCTAGAAGTGGAAAAAGATTTTAAAATCCAAGCATTGAAAGCCATTAAGAAAACCGAAAACAGCAGGTATAAAAGAATAAATAACATTAAACTTAAGAGTAAACAAAAAGAATTAATCAGAATATTAGATGAAACAAAAGCTAATTTGAAGAAAGAAGGATATGATAGCAAACAATTAGAAACCCAAATACAAAATGTGTATGAACAATATAAAAACAAACCTCACTTTATCATAGAAAAAGATAAATACAGTGATCTAGAAAAAATAATAGGAAGACTTAAAAAAACAGTTAAATATATTAATAGAAACACAAAAGAAAATGAGAGAGATATTAGAAATAACGTGTTTAGCATACTTCTTGAACAATTAAAATCCAAAATAGACATATCGATTTTAGTACCGATATTAAAAAATTATTTAAGCAAACAGAACAAGTTAGAATATAACAAGGTATTTAGTAATCATTACCATTACGAACTTTTAGAGTTAATGGAAGATAATAAAGATTATTTACAATTAGGAGAATCCAAAAAAAAATACTAGTTAAGGATTAATTATGAAGAGTATATTAGAACGCCTTAAAGAGAAAAAGTTAAAAATTAATAATAAAATAGATAAACCTATCTTTATTAAGATAGAAAGTAAAAATAACAGAAATTTATATCATACAAAAATTATGACAGATTTTTATGCATTTGGAGTCAATAAAAAGCAAAATAAATTCTTTATTTTACTTAGAAAATTATTTAATAGGAAAGAGGCAGAATTTTTTAATCTATTTCCTGTAAGAGACAATGATAAATTCTTAGGTATTTATTATGGCTATAGGAAACCAATAAAGAATGTTGTAACAAGATATGAAGAAAATGGAGTTATTAAAGCATCTACTTTTTCAAAAGCTTATTATATAGAATTTAGATTTAAGAAGGGTAGTGTGTTTTGCTACATTGTAGGAATTTCTTACTTACTTAGAAAAGATAAAGTAGATACTAATTATTGTAAATTTTTAGTTGATAAACTTATAGACCTAGAAAAAAAAGTATATGAATTTTATGGTAAAAAATTACCAGAAGAAGGGATAATTACCAAATGGATAGAAAAAAACCTAAAATAATTAGTATTGCAAGTCTTAAGGGAGGTGTTGGAAAAAGTAGTACGGGACTAATATTTGCAACACTCTTAAGCGAAAATTATAAAGTGCTTTTAATAGATATCGATACACAAGCTTCAATAACAAGTTATTTTTTTAATAAGCTTAAAGCTAAGGATATAGATTTGGCAAATATTAATATATACGAGGTATTGAAAGAAGATTCTTTAGAGATAAACAGTGCAATTATAAGTGTCGGTAATAATTTAGATCTGATACCTAGTTATTTAAGCTTGCATAAGTTTAATCAAGAAGCCATTTCATTTAAAGAATTAAGATTGAAAAAAAGATTAGAATCTTTACAGGATAATTATGATTATATATTAATTGATACACCACCAAGTTTAGACTTTACTTTAATAAATGCTTTAGTTAGTAGTCATTATATATTAGTGCCAATAACGGCTGAAAAATGGGCAGTTGAAAGTTTAGATTTATTAGAATTTTATTCGAAAAAAATAGGAGCTAGTATACCTACTTTTATACTAGTAACTAGATTTAAAAAAAATAATACCCATAAACATTTACTTGACATTTTACAATCAAGAGATGATTTTTTAGGAACTATATCTGAAAGAGAGGATTTAAATAAGAGGATAGCAGAAAACAGTGTTTTTGATTTAAACAAAGATTATATATATGAATACCAAAGTGTACTTAGATGTTTTTTAGATAAAATGGAAATTACATTATCTTTTGGATGGAAAATATAATGGAGATTTTGAATAAAAGAAAGAACAAATTTCCGGCACCGGAAAAAATTTAGTTTCAGGAGGTTAAAATATGAATATACAATTAAATAAAAGAGATTTGTCTAATGAAAGTGATGCATTAGTTAAGTATAAGTCATTAAAGTCAAAATTAATTATTAACTTTAAATCTGAAATCTGTTCTAGAATAGAAACAATGAAAGTTTTAAAAGAAATAAAAGATAATGAGTATTATAAGATGGATGGTTACAAGAATTTTGAAGATTTTACAAAAGATTATAAATTGGCCAAAACTCAAGCCTATGATTACTTAAAAATTGCCAGTGCTATAGAAGAAGGGATTATCGAAGAAAATTTTTTAGTGGAAAACGGATTTAGACAGACATTGTTTGTTTTGAGGAACAGTGAAAGTAAAGCATTAAAAAAATCAAGAATAAATTCAATCAAGCCATTAAAATTTCAGCTTAAAAATCAAGAAAGTTATGCTTTTTATAAGCAAAATCCAAAGCTTACAGGATTTATATTAGATAAGCTTTTTTCAAGTGAAAAGAAAATATTGGAAAAATTTGTAAATGAATTTAAAAGCATAAAATATGAAAAGTAAGAAGTGTTTATAAATAATTTAGTATATAAGATATATAGAACAGAAGATTTGAGGATGGAGTTTTTAAAAAAGGATTTACTGAAGCAGTCGTATGTTTTATTTTACTTTAGAATGACAATTCTAATTTTGAAGTTTTAAAAAAAGAATTAAAAATAATGCAATTTTATTAGAAAAGCTTAATATAAGAAATAGTATTTTACACTTTATTTTTCTTTTAGGAGTGCCAATAATTATATCTATGATTATGTCTCTAATAAGTAAATTTTTTATGAGGTAAGAAAATTATTAGTAAAGGGTTGATTTTATTTTTAATTTGTTGTATTTTAATTACTAGTAGTGCTATTCGTTTTAGAACTACCTATTTTATGATCACCACAGTGAGCCTTAGAGCTTAGTTAAATATTCTTAAATAGAATGCTTAACTAAGCTCTAAATTTTTATTTTTTTGTTATATATTTGTTTTTATTAATTCATAAAGTAGGAGTTTAATATGATAAAAAATAAAATATAAAATACAAAAACTAAAATTTGTAAAGCAAGTAAGAAACTAAATAAACAAGCAAAAAGAAAAGTAACAGATATAATAGTAAATGATCAAAATTCAGTATCAAAAAAGATCAATCAAAAATGAACTTTCTAAAGTTTTTATACAGTCTACAAATGTACTTAAGTGGTATAGGTAAGAACCTTACAGGATTAGTGGGTATAAATATCAAGATTTCAATGGGATAATAAGGGAAATTAAACATGTTATAAAGAGCAATAATCTAGATATTGATTTTGTACAATGTCCAACATTAAAATTGTAAGAAATAATACAATTAATGTTATTACAACAGCATTTTACAGTGTCGAGAGTGTATATAGCGAGTCATTTGATACGCCTATTTATACAGAAAAACTTTATTTTGTATAAATAGGCGTAAAGAATCAAAATACACTGCCTCAACTTGTAAATTCATACATGACATATTTCAAAAGATATGCTCTTATAAGATACCTATCAATTGAGAGTGAAGTTGACACTGATGCTAGCTCTTTGGAGCGTATTCAATGAGATGATAAGAAAAAGATAGTAGTATAAATATTCCATCTATAAATTCTCTAAAGGACAATAAAATTGTTAATACCAAAGCAACAAATACTAAAACAATAACTAAAAGCACAACAAAACAGCAATTTGTTAGTCATAAATCTGTAACTAAGCTTGAGAGTCTCCTAAATGTATACCTGCTAAGTATTATTATTGCAAAAAATTGCTTCAAGCATCTAAAAGAATGCATTCGGTATTAGATGAGATATCTTTTGATAGTTTAGAAATGATAGATAAGTTTTTACTACAATTAAAGAATGATGATTCTAATATACTTGGTTATTTTGAAACTAAACTAGAGCTTAAAACTCTATAATATTGGACTGACTTTATAAATAATTATTTAACTTATTTTGTCTCTTAATGAGAGGTTAGATTACTTTAGTTGCAGAGTTCTAAGAGTAGATTCTTAAAATTAATTATTAGTTTAGATAATGACTTCTTAAATGTGTTTATGTCTTTTGGTGATATGATTGGAGGTGTATTAAGATTTAATACTGCTACTAAGAAGTTTAATGTTAGAGCTTAACTTTAATAAAGTCTATGATACTGTACAAGGTACTAAGACAGCCTTTGAGAAAATTGTATCTGACATGAAATCTGAAAATAATCCTAATGCTTCTGCAATTGAGATTGTTATTAACAGACTAGTTGGTGAAACTCTTAATAAGATAATTGATGGTGCAAAAACCACTAATTAGGCTATTGGTGATGTTATTAAAGGTGGTGATGCTGGTGTTGGTACTAGAGACAAAAAAGCTTCAGTTAAGTCTCTTAGTTAAGGGCTTGGAATGATTGTAGATAGTGAAATCAGTAGCTATAAGTGCGGTAAATAAGGTATTAGTAGTACTTAATTTTATAATCAGGAAAACAGTAGCAAACAATCTAGATAATATAAGAGGTGTTGTTAAGGGAATACAATATTCTGAAACTACTACAGAAATGACTGAAGTTAGTGCTATTCAGCCTGCTGTTATTAGATAAGTTACCTAATTGAATTATCTAAATAATATTGGTAACAATCCTTTAACAACAGATTGATGGTAAGATTGCATTTTAGCTTTTTGATAAACTTAAGAAAATAGACTAAATACTTTATGTTATACTTAGGAACTCTTTTAAATCACATTTTACTACAAAGAGATTCCTATAACACTTAACATATTATATAATAATTATATAAGGAGTATTTTATGGGACTTGCACAACCAGTAATTACTCAACAAATGGTTATAGCTGAACTTAACTAGCGCTGGTATTAATAGAGATATTGCTATTTAGTTTGCTTACAGATATTATAAAAATGAGCTTACTTATAAAGATATTAAATATTTAAAG
Organism: Candidatus Borrelia fainii; assembly: GCF_027925085.1. NCBI lineage: Bacteria > Pseudomonadati > Spirochaetota > Spirochaetia > Spirochaetales > Borreliaceae > Borrelia > Candidatus Borrelia fainii. The sequence goes on along the minus strand of NZ_AP027072.1, from coordinate 40,504 downwards.
ACTACTTTTAACCTTAAGCTTGAAAAGGTAGAAGCAACATTAAAGTCCAATATTAAAGACTTGGATAATAAAATTGATACTGTTGAGAATAATCTTAATTCCAAAATAGATACTAAATTCAATGAACTTGATAATAAAATTGATGTTAATACAATGGAACTTAAGAGTACATTAAGACTTCATGGTTGGATGTTTGGAACCCTTATTACACTTAATATAGGAATATTCTTGGCATTAATGTCATTATTAGTAAAGTAAATTTATTTAATTACTCCTTATTTAATTGACCTTCTGTCAATTATTTCTTTTAGTCATTTTTTTTACAAAAATCATTTAAATTCTTTTTAACAACAATTCATACATACTAGTTGTTTCCATTGTTTTTAGTCTTTGCAAATATTTAAGGTATCTATGTTCTTAAGCTTTTGTTTTTTGCTTATCAAAGGTTGTTAGCCATTTTGCTCCCTTTAAGTTAATAAGGAGGCACGTAATAATGAAAAGAATTACTTTAAGTGCGTTATTAATGACTTTATTTTTAATAATAGGATGTAATAATGAAGTAGCAGAAAAAGATCCACAAAAGGTATTTTTAACTTCTATTGCTAATTTAGGTAAGGGATTCTTAGATGTTTTTGTGACTTTTGGTGATATGGTAACTAATGCTTTTGGTATTAAGGCAGATACTAAGAAAAGTGAGGTAGGGAAGTATTTTACTGATATTGAAACTACTATGACATCAGTAAAAAAGAAGTTGCAAGACGCAGTTAAAAAGAATGGGAATTACTTAAAAGTGAAAGAAGTAGTTGATCAGTTTATTACAGGCAAATTAGACAAGATCGCAGAAGGGGCTAAGACCGCTGGTGAGGCTATTGGTTCTGATGATAACCCAATTGCTAATGTTGCTACTGGTGCTGGTGCTGGTGCTGGTGTTGCTGGGGCTGACGTCGAGAAACTAGTAAAGGGCATTAAAGATATTGTAGACGTGGTACTTAAAGATAAAGGAAGTGCTGATGCTGGTACTGATAAAAAGGCTGAAGATGGTTCTACTGAAAGAACCGGTGGTAATGCTGCTGATGGTGAAGCAGGTAAGCTATTTGCTTCTGATAATGCTGGTAATAATGCTGCTAATGCAAAAAAAGCTGCAGCTGATGCTGCTAAAGCTGTTGGGGCTGTAACTGGTGCTGACATTTTAAAAGCTATGGTTAAAGATAAAGGTGATGCTGCTAAGTTAGCTTCAGGGGCTGCTGATGCTAACTCTGCTAAAAAAGATGCAGTTATTGCAGGCGCTATTGCACTTCGAGCAATGGCTAAGGATGGTAAGTTTGCTGGTAAGTCTGATGCTGCTGCTGAGTATGACCCTGCAGTTAAAGGAGCAGCTGTAAGTGCTGTTACTAAGGCATTAAATACATTAACTATTGCTATAAGAAATACTGTTGATAGTGGTTTAAAGTCAATAAATGATGCACTAGCAGCCGTTACACAAGAAGATAAGTCTGCAGAAGCTACTCAACCTGCTGCTACTACACCTGCAAACGCAACTGGTGGAAACCAATAAAAAATTATAAATAAAACATACATAACTAAATAAAGTCATTTGAGGGAAACTCTTCTTTTCATAAGAATTGTTTTCCTTTTTTACTATTTGTAGTAATACTTAGGTCTAAATAATATTGGTAACAATCCTTTAACAACAGATTGATGGTACGATTGCATTTGAGCTTTTTGATAAACTAAAAAAAAATAGACTAAATACTTTATTTATACTTAGGAACTCTTTTAAATCACATTTACTACAAAGAGATTCCTATAACATTTAACATATTACCTTATAATTACATAAGAGTATTTTATGGGACTTGCACAACCAGTAATTACTCAACAAATGGTTATAACTGAACTTAACTAGCGCTGGTATTAATAGAGATATTGCTATTGAGCTTGCTTACAGATATTATAAAAATGAGCTTACTTATAAAGATATTGAATATTTAAAAGACTACTTTTAACCTTAAGCTTGAAAAGTTAGAAGCAACATTAAAGTCCAATATTAAAGACTTGGATAATAAAATTGATACTGTTGAGAATAATCTTAATTCCAAAATAGATACTAAATTCAATGAACTTGATAATAAAATTGATGTTAATACAATGGAACTTAAGAGTACATTAAGACTTCATGGTTGGATGTTTGGAACCCTTATTACACTTAATATAGGAATATTTTTAGCATTAATGTCATTATTAGTAAAGTAAATTTATTTAATTACTCCTTATTTAATTGACCTTCTGTCAATTATTTCTTTTAGTCATTTTTTTTACAAAAATCATTTAAATCATTTAAATTCTTGTTGACAACAATTCATACATACTAGTTGTTTCCATTGTTTTTAGTCTTTGCAAATATTTAAGGTATCTATGTTCTTAAGCTTTTATTTTGCTTATCAAAGGTTGTTAGCCATCTTGCCCCCTTTGAGTTAATAAGGAGGCACGTAATAATGAAAAGAATTACTTTAAGTGCGTTATTAATGACTTTATTTTTAATAATAGGATGTAATAATGAAGTAGCAGAAAAAGATCCACAAAAGGTATTTTTAACTTCTATTGCTAATTTAGGTAAGGGATTCTTAGATGTTTTTGTGACTTTTGGTGATATGGTAACTAATGCTTTTGGTATTAAGGCAGATACTAAGAAAAGTGAGGTAGGGAAGTATTTTACTGATATTGAAACTACTATGACATCAGTAAAAAAGAAGTTGCAAGACGCAGTTAAAAAGAATGGGAATTACTTAAAAGTGAAAGAAGTAGTTGATCAGTTTATTACAGGCAAATTAGACAAGATCGCAGAAGGGGCTAAGACCGCTGGTGAGGCTATTGGTTCTGATGATAACCCAATTGCTAATGTTGCTACTGGTGCTGGTGCTGGTGCTGGTGTTGCTGGGGCTGACGTCGAGAAACTAGTAAAGGGCATTAAAGATATTGTAGACGTGGTACTTAAAGATAAAGGAAGTGCTGATGCTGGTACTGATAAAAAGGCTGAAGATGGTTCTACTGAAAGAACCGGTGGTAATGCTGCTGATGGTGAAGCAGGTAAGCTATTTGCTTCTGATAATGCTGGTAATAATGCTGCTAATGCAAAAAAAGCTGCAGCTGATGCTGCTAAAGCTGTTGGGGCTGTAACTGGTGCTGACATTTTAAAAGCTATGGTTAAAGATAAAGGTGATGCTGCTAAGTTAGCTTCAGGGGCTGCTGATGCTAACTCTGCTAAAAAAGATGCAGTTATTGCAGGCGCTATTGCACTTCGAGCAATGGCTAAGGATGGTAAGTTTGCTGGTAAGTCTGATGCTGCTGCTGAGTATGACCCTGCAGTTAAAGGAGCAGCTGTAAGTGCTGTTACTAAGGCATTAAATACATTAACTATTGCTATAAGAAATACTGTTGATAGTGGTTTAAAGTCAATAAATGATGCACTAGCAGCCGTTACACAAGAAGATAAGTCTGCAGAAGCTACTCAACCTGCTGCTACTACACCTGCAAACGCAACTGGTGGAAACCAATAAAAAATTATAAATAAAACATACATAACTAAATAAAGTCATTTGAGGGAAACTCTTCTTTTCATAAGAATTGTTTTCCTTTTTTACTATTTGTAGTAATACTTAGGTCTAAATAATATTGGTAACAATCCTTTAACAACAGATTGATGGTACGATTGCATTTGAGCTTTTTGATAAACTAAAAAAAAATAGACTAAATACTTTATTTATACTTAGGAACTCTTTTAAATCACATTTACTACAAAGAGATTCCTATAACATTTAACATATTACCTTATAATTACATAAGAGTATTTTATGGGACTTGCACAACCAGTAATTACTCAACAAATGGTTATAACTGAACTTAACTAGCGCTGGTATTAATAGAGATATTGCTATTGAGCTTGCTTACAGATATTATAAAAATGAGCTTACTTATAAAGATATTGAATATTTAAAAGACTACTTTTAACCTTAAGCTTGAAAAGTTAGAAGCAACATTAAAGTCCAATATTAAAGACTTGGATAATAAAATTGATACTGTTGAGAATAATCTTAATTCCAAAATAGATACTAAATTCAATGAACTTGATAATAAAATTGATGTTAATAAAATGGAACTTAAGACTACATTAAGACTTCATGGTTGGATGTTTGGAACCCTTATTACACTTAATATAGGAATATTTTTAGCATTAATGTCATTATTAGTAAAGTAAATTTATTTAATTACTCCTTATTTAATTGACCTTCTGTCAATTATTTCTTTTAGTCATTTTTTTTACAAAAATCATTTAAATTCTTGTTAACAACAATTCATAGATACTAGTTGTTTCCATTGTTTTTAGTCTTTGCAAATATTTAAGGTATCTATGTTCTTAAGCTTTTATTTTGCTTATCAAAGGTTGTTAGCCATCTTGCCCCCTTTGAGTTAATAAGGAGGCACGTAATAATGAAAAGAATTACTTTAAGTGCGTTATTAATGACTTTATTTTTACTTCTTAGCTGTGGGAGTGGCAGTGCTAATGTTGAGGATCCTAAGAGTAAATTCTTACAGTCAGTTATTAGTTTAAGTAATGACTTCTTAAATGTTTTTGCTAAAACTTTAGCTTTTAAAGCTGAGACTACAAAGAACGATATTGGAGTTTATTTTACTAAAATAGCAGAGACTATTACATCAGTAAAAAATGAGTTGCAAGAATCAGTTGCTAAGAATGAGAATTACTCAAAAGTTAAATCAGTTGAGCAGTTTATTAACACATTAGGTAAGATCGCAGAAGGTGCTAAGACTGCTAGTGATGCTATTGATTCTGATGATAACCCAATTGCTAATGTTGCTGCTAATAATGCTGGTGCTGCTGGGACTAATGTCGATAAACTAGTAGGAGGAATTAAATCAATTGTAGACGTGGTACTTGGTGCAAATGAAGGTAAACATGATGCTGGTACTGATAAAAAGGCTGAAGATGGTTCTACTGCAAGAACAGCTAATGCTGCTGATGGTGAAGCAGGTAAATTATTTGCTGCTGCTGCTGCTGGTGATGCTAATAATGCAAAGAAGGTTGCAGCTGATGCTGCTAAGGCTGTTGGGGCTGTAACTGGTGCTGACATTTTAAAAGCTATTGTTAAAGATGGTGGTGATGCTACTAAATTAGCCACTTCTAATAATGCTGGAGTTGCCCCTAAAGATGCTACTATTGCAGGTGCTATTGCTTTAAGAGCTATGGCTAAGAGTGGCAAATTTTCTGGTCCTAATGCTGCTGATGCTGCTGATTATGACCCTGCAGTTAAAGCTGCTGCTGTAAGTGCCGTTACTAAAGCATTAAATACTCTTACCATAGCAATAAGAAATACTATTGATAGTGGTTTAAAGAAAATAAATGATGCACTAGCAGCCAAAGATGCTAGTACACCTTAAAGCTCAACTGGTAGATAATAATAAAGAATTATTAATAAAACATACATAACTAAATAAAGTCATTTGAGGGAAACTCTTCTTTTCATAAGAATTGTTTTCCTTTTTTATTATCTGTAATAATACTTAGGTCTAAATAATATTGGTAATAATCCTTTAACAACAGATTGATGGTACGATTGCATTTAAGTTTTTTGATAAACTTAAGAAAATAGACTAAATACTTTATGTTATACTTAGGGACTCTTTTAAATCACGTTTTACTTACATACCTTCCCTATAACACTTAACCATATTATATTATAATTATATATAAGGGTATTTTTATGGGACTTGCACAACCAGTAATTACTCAACAAATGGTTATAACTGATCTTAACTAGAGTTGGTATTAATAGATATATTGCTATTGAGCTTGCTTACATATATTATAAAAATGAGCTTACTTATAAAGATTTTAAATATTAAAGACTACTTTTAACCTTAAGCTTGAAAAGTTAGAAGCAACATTAAAGTCCAATATTAAAGACTTGGATAATAAAATTGATACTGTTGAGAATAATCTTAATTCCAAAATAGATACTAAATTCAATGAACTTGATAATAAAATTGATGTTAATAAAATGGAACTTAAGAGTACATTAAGACTTCATGGTTGGATGTTTGGAACCCTTATTACACTTAATATAGGAATATTTTTAGCATTAATGTCATTATTAGTAAAGTAAATTTATTTAATTAGCCTCTTATTTAATTGACCTTCTGTCAATTATTTCTTTTAGTCATTTTTTTACAAAAATCATTTAAATCATTTAAATTCTTGTTGACAACAATTCATACATACTAGTTGTTTCCATTGTTTTTAGTCTTTGCAAATATTACAGTATCTATGTTCTTAAGCTTTTATTTTGCTTGTCAAAGTTTGTTAACTATCTTGCTCCCTTTAAGTTAATAAGGAGGCACGTAATAATGAAAAGAATTACTTTAAGTGCGTTATTAATGACTTTATTTTTACTTATAGGATGTAATAATGGAGGAGCTAAAGAAGGGGCGGCAATAAAGGCTGATGGGTCAGTAATTGATTTAAAAAAAGTAAGTACAGACATAGAAAATGCTGTTGCTTTTGCAGCTAGTGTAAAAGAAGTTCGTATTTTAGTTAAATCTGTCGATGAGCTTGCTAAAGCTATTGGTAAGAAAATCAAGGATGCTGATACTCTTGATACTGATAATGCTGATCATAATGGATCATTACTTGCAGGGGCATTTCAGATAATATCAACTGTAAAGACTAAATTGGGAGACTTAGAACAAACAGTTGGGCTTCCTAATGAATTGAAGCAAAAGATTACTGATTCTAAGACAAAAACAGACACTTTCTTAGGAAAATTGAAAACCAATCATTCTGATCTTGGTAAAGAAGGTGCTACTGATGAGCATGCAAAGAAAGCTATAGGGCAAAAGGATGGAGATAAAGGAGCTAAAGAACTTGACGAGCTTCATACAGCAATTGGTGTGTTAGTAGAAGCTGCTAATGATGCAGTAACATCTGCAATTACAGCGCTTACACCTGCTAAGGCGGCTACTTCAAAGGATAAATAGAATAAGTATTAATTTTTAATTAAAAGTAAATAACTGAAAAATAAAGTCAATAAAAAAAAGCTAGGAGCGGTATTCCTCTTAGCTTTTGATTTTTAATTGTATCTTTGTAAGATTCTTATGTTCTCTTTTAAACAATTACAAATTACACTGATTGTAGTAGTATTTTAAAAGGTTCTTTTTTGTGCTTTTATTTTAAGTTTACTACCATTTTATGGTAGTTGTTATGAATTAAAAGTTAAGTAGGGTTATAACCTGCTAGGGGGCGATATGAATAAAAGTATTTTGCCATTATTTATTTTAATATTTTTAAGTTTATTTTCATGTGATATAAATACCCTTAATGAAATGATGCTTAAATCAAGAGAAAAATATTTAAAACAAAGCAACAAGGTAGAAGATTTAAATCCTAAGGATGGAAAGCAAGAAGGTGAATTGGAAGAAGGCTTAAAACATCAAGTAGTTCAGGACTTGCCTTTAGTGCCTGTTAATAATATGAATACAGAGATTCCAGTATTTCATAATCCCTCATACTATCCTTATCTAGAAGAAATAAATATAAAAGGAGGAGATTTAGTTCCATTTACTAAGGACGAAAAAGACGCACAAGAAAAAATTGAAAAGGTAAAAAGTCTTCTTGGAAGTTCTGGATTTGCTAAATTAATTGAAAATGCACGTGAGCTTAAAGATGAATATGAGCAATTAAGAGTCGATTTATATAATATACTCTCAACACTCCAAGAGAAAAGAAATTTCAAAGGGTTGAGTCTAGGAGGGGATAAATTTAGAAAAAATAGAATGGAGATAAAGAATTTAAATCATTGGTACAGTTGCTTAAGGGAAGAAGATTCTAATTTTGAAAGGCTTATAAATGAAATTGATATTGCAATACAAGGTATAGGGTCTGCAGAATTCTTTTTTAAGAGAGCACAAGAAACTTTAAAGAAATCCATTATCAAAAGATTAAAAAATTCAGCAAATTGGAGACATAGATTATCTTATGTACCAGCGCAATTATCTGAAATTGCACGAAGTGATGCAGAAAATGCTTTACGTCAATTAGAATCTTCTTCTTTGAAGATAGGTGAAGTAATGGGACGAAAGAAAGATATAGAAAATCTTATCCAAGAAGCAAGATCTGTTCTAGTAGGTTTTAGGAGATAAGAAAATATATATATAAATATATTTTATAATACTAATGTTTGAAAAGGAGAGTCTTCTTTTCAATGGAGCTTTCTTAAATTTTATTTAAATAAGTTTCTAAAAATAATTATCTTTGGAAGTTGTTACTAATATGGGAAGAGAAGATTTATTAAATAAGGATTATAGAGTTTTAGATAAAGGCTTTATAAAGCTTATTGATTATATGGGTAGTGATGATAGGATCGTTCAGGCTGCAAGAATTTCATATCGCAGTGAAAGCTTTAAAAGGGACGATAATGAACTTATTGATTATTTAATACGAAATGAACATACAAGTCCATTTGAACAAGTTGTCTTTACCTTTTATGTTAAGGCTCCCTTATTTATTGCAAGACAATGGATGAGACATAGAACAGCTAGGATTAATGAAGTATCTGGTTCTTATAGTTTAATGAGAGGAGAATTTTATCTTCCAGAAGATATACAAATTCAAGAGCTTGATAGTAATCAACGTGTGAATGAAAAAATGGAATCCCCTCAATTTACTAAAGATATATTACTTGATTTAGAAAAAAGTCAAACATATTGTTACAAGCTATATCAAGATATGATAGATTGCAATGTTTTAAAGGAAATATCTAGAATAGTTTTGCCTTTAAGTTTATATACTGAATGGTATTGGCAGATTGATTTAAAAAATCTTTTTCATTTTATAAAGTTAAGATTCCTATAACATTTAACCATATTATATTATAATTATATATAAGGGTATTTTTATGGGACTTGCACAACCAGTAATTACTCAACAAATGGTTATAGCTGAACTTAACTAAAGCTGGTATTAATAGATATATTGCTTACAGATATTATAAAAATTAGCTTACTTATAAAGATATTAAATATTAAAGACTACTTTTAACCTTAAGCTTGAAAAGTTAGAAGCAACATTACAATTTGATATTAAAGACTTGGATAATAAGATTGATACTGTTGAGAATAATCTTAATTCCAAAATTGATACTAAATTCAATGAACTTGATAATAAAATTGATGTTAATAAAATGGAACTTAAGACTACATTAAGACTTCATGGTTGGATGTTTGGAACCCTTATTACACTTAATATAGGAATATTCTTGGCATTAATGTCATTATTAGTAAAGTAAATTTATTTAATTACTCCCTTATTTAATTGACCTTCTGTCAATTATTTCTTTTAGTCATTTTTTTACAAAAATCATTTAAATTCTTGTTAACAACAATTCATACATATTAGTTGTTTCCATTGTATTTAGTCTTTAAAGTATTAAGGTATCTATGTTCTTAGATTGTGTTTTTTGCTTATCAAAGGTTGTTAGCCATTTTTCCCTTGAGTTAATAAGGAGGCACGTAATAATGAAAAGAATTACTTTAAGTGCGTTATTAATGACTTTATTTTTACTTCTTAGCTGTGGGAGTGGCAGTACTAATACTGAGGAGCTTCAGGGTAAATTTTTAAATGTGTTTACGTCTTTTGGTGATATGGTAACTAATGCGTTTGGCATTAAGGCAGATACTAAGAAAAGTGAGGTAGGGAACTATTTTACTGCTATTGCAAAAACTATGACATCAGTAAAAAATGAGTTGCAAGAATCAGTTGCTAAGAATGAGAATTACTCAAAAGTTAAATCAGTTGTTGATCAGTTTATTAACACATTAGGTACGATCGCAGAAGGTGCAAGTGAAGCAGCTAAAGGGGCTACAGGAGAAGATAAGATTGGTGATGCTAAAAACCAGGATGCTGTACCTGGAGAGGCTACAAGTGTAAATGCACTTGTTAAGGGAATTAGAGAAATAGTTGGTGCGGTTTTAAAGGATAATGAGGGAAGTGCAGAAGCTACTAAGACAGCAGAAGATGAGCAAAAATCAGTTGGGACGTTGTTTGGTGGAAAAGATAATGGTGGAGAAGAAAAGCATGCGGCAGCAGCAAGTGCATCAATTGGAGCAGTAGCTGGTGCTGACATTTTAAAAGCTATTGCTAAGTCTGCTGAAGCGGGTACTGGTGAGGTTGAGATTGAAAATGCAAAGAATGCAGCAGACATTGCTGTTGCTAAGAAAGATAATAATAAAGAGATTAAAAATGAAGCACGAAAGGATGCAGTTATTGCAGCAGGGATAGCTTTAAGAGCAATGGCTAAGGATGGTAAATTTGCTGCTAAGAATGAAGATAAATCTGCCAATGCAGTAAATGGTGCAGTAGCAAGTGCGGTAAATAAGACACTAAGTACTCTAATAATAGCAATAAGAAAAACTATTGATCGTAATTTAAAGTTAATAAATGAAGCACTAGCAGCCAAAGATGCTAGTACACCTTAAAGCTCAACTGGTGGATAATAATAAAGAATTATTAATAAAACATACATAACTAAATAAAGTCATTTGAGGGAAACTTTTCTTTTCATAAGAATTGTTTTCCTTTTTTACTATCTGTAATAATATTTAGGTCTAAATAATATTGGTAACAATCCTTTAACAACAGATTGATGGTACGATTGCATTTGAGCTTTTTGATAAACTTAAGAAAATAGACTAAATACTTTATGTTATATTAGTTACCTCTTAAATCACATTTTACTTACATAACTTCCCTATAACATTTAACATATTATATTATAATTATATATATAAGGGTATTTTTATAGGACTTGTACAACCAGTAATTACTCAACAAATGGTTATAACTGATCTTAACTAAAGCTGGTATTAATAGAGTATTGTTATTGAGCTTGCTTACATATATTATAAAAATTAGCTTACTTATAAAGATATTGATTATTTAAAGACTACTTTTAACCTTAAGCTTGAAAAGTTAGAAGCAACATTAAAGTCCAATATTAAAAGACCTGGATAATAAAATTGATACTGTTGAGAATAATCTTAATTCCAAAATAGATACTAAATTCAATGAACTTGATAATAAAATTGATGTTAATACAATGGAACTTAAGACTACATTAAGACTTCATGGTTGGATGTTTGGAACCCTTATTACACTTAATATAGGAATATTTTTAGCATTAATGTCTTTATTAGTAAAGTAAATTTATTTAATTACTCCTTATTTAATTGACCTTCTGTCAATTATTTCTTTTAGTCATTTTTTTACAAAAATCATTTAAATCATTTAAATTCTTGTTGACAACAATTCATACATACTAGTTGTTTCCATTGTTTTTAGTCTTTAAAGTATTAAGGTATCTATGTTTTTGGCTTTTTTATTTTGCTTATCAAAGGTTGTTAACTATCTTGCTCCCTTTAAGTTAATAAGGAGGCACGTAATAATGAAAAGAATTACTTTAAGTGCGTTATTAATGACTTTATTTTTACTTCTTAGCTGTGGGAGTGGCAGTGCTAATGTTGAGGATCCTAAGAGTAAATTCTTACAGTCAGTTATTAGTTTAAGTAATGACTTCTTAAATGTTTTTGCTAAAACTTTAGGTTTTAAAGCTGAGACTAAAAAGAACGATATTGGAGTTTATTTTACTAAAATAGCAGAGACTATGACATCTGTTAAAGATAAGTTGCAAAAAGAAGTTGCTACTAATGAGAATGACTTAAAAGTTAAATCAGCTGTTGATACATTGACTGAAAAATTAGACAAAATTAAAGAAGGAGCTGAGACTGCAGCTAGTGGCGCTGCTACTGGTGGCGTTGTTGGTGAAATTGTGAAATCTAATGCTGCTGGAAATGGTCCTGATGCAGAAAGTATAAAGAGTTTTGTTAATGGTATTAAAACTATTGTTGGAATAGTTTTAAAAGATGGTGATGGACAAGCAGATAAGACTACTTCAGTTGATGAGGATAAAAAGAATATTGGTAAGCTATTTGGTGCTCAAAATTCCGGTAATGATAAAGGTGCTGAAGATAAACATGTAGCTGCTGCTAGTGCATCAATTGGGGCAGTAACTGGCGCTGATATATTACAAGCTATTGCTGCTGCTAATGCTAATGCTAAAGATGGTAAAGTTAGTGATGCTAAAGATGCAGCTGCTTTGGCTTTAGCTAAAGGTACTGCTAATGAGAATGAAGATCAACTTGGAGATTCTGCAAAGAAAGATGCAATTATAGCAGGAGCTATTGCTTTAAGAGCAATGGCTAAGGATGGTAAATTTATTGTAAAGGATACTGCAGCAAATAAGACTGAAGCTGAGTCTGCTAAAGGAGTAGCAGCAAGTACGGTAGAAAAGACATTAAATACTTTAACTATTGCTATAAGAAAAACTATTGATAGTGGTTTAAATTCAATAAATGATGCACTAGCAACCAAAGGTGCTACTACACCTGCAGACAAAACTGATAAAAAACAATAAAAAATTATAAGTAAAACATACATAACTAAATAAAGTCATTTGAGGGAAACTCTTCTTTTCATAAGAATTGTTTTCCTTTTTTACTATCTGTAATAATTCTGTAATAATACTTAGGTCTAAATATTATTGGTAACAATCCTTTTACAACAGATTGATGGTAAGATTGCATTTAAGCTTTTTGATAAACTTAAGAAAATAGACTAAATACTTTATGTTATACTTAGGGATTCTTTTAAATCACATTTTACTACAAAGAGATTCCTGTAACACTTAACATATTATATTATAATTATATATAAGGGTATTTTTATGGGACTTGTACAACCAGTAATTACTCAACAAATGGTTATAGCTGAACTTAACTAAAGCTGGTATTAATAGAGTATTGTTATTGAGCTTGCTTACAGATATTATAAAATTAGCTTACTTATAAAGATATTAAATATTTAAAGACTACTTTTAACCTTAAGTTTGAAAAGGTAGAAGCAACATTAAAGTCCAATATTAAAAGACCTGGATAATAATAATTGATGTTAATAAAATGGAACTTAAGAGTACATTAAGACTTCATGGTTGGATGTTTGGAACCCTTATTACACTTAATATAGGAATATTTTTAGCATTAATTTCATTATTAGTAAAGTAAATTTATTTAATTACTCCTTATTTAATTGGCCTTCTGTCAATTATTTCTTTTAGTCATTTTTTTACAAAAATCATTTAAATTCTTGTTAACAACAATTCATACATACTAGTTGTTTCCATTGTATTTAGTCTTTGCAAATATTAAGGTATCTATGTTTTTGGCTTTTTTATTTTGCTTATCAAAGCTTGTTAGCCATCTTGCCCCCTTTAAGTTAATAAGGAGGCACGTAATAATGAAAAGAATTACTTTAAGTGCGTTATTAATGACTTTATTTTTACTTCTTAGCTGTGGGAGTGGCAGTACTAATACTGAGGAGCTTAAGAGTAAATTTTTAAATGTGTTTACGTCTTTTGGTGATATGGTAACTAATGCTTTTGGCATTAAGGCAGATACTAAGAAAAGTGAGGTAGGGAACTATTTTACTGCTATTGCAAAAACTATGACATCAGTAAAAAATGAGTTGCAAGAATCAGTTGCTAAGAATGAGAATTACTCAAAAGTTAAATCAGTTGTTGATCAGTTTATTAACACATTAGGTACGATCGCAGAAGGTGCAAGTGAAGCAGCTAAAGGGGCTACAACTGATACTGCTATTGGAAATGCTGTTAAAGATCAGGAGGGTGCACCTGGAGAGGCTGCAAGTGTAAATGCACTTGTTAAGGGAATTAGAGAAATAGTTGGTGCGGTTTTAAAGGATGATGAGGGAAGTGCAGGAGCTACTAAGACTGGTAACACAGAGCAAAAATCAGTTGGTAAATTGCTTGGTGGAAAAGATAATGGTGGAACAGACGCACACGCGGCAGCAGCAAGTGCATCAATTGGAGCAGTAACTGGTGCTGATATTTTACAAGCTATTGCTAAGTCTGCTGAAGCGGGTACTGGTGAGGTTGATATTGATAAAGCAAAAAACGCTGCTGAGATTGCTGTTGCTAAGAATGAGGATAAGGAGTTTGGAGCTATTTTACAAGATAAAGATGCAGTTATTGCAGCAGGGATAGCTTTAAGAGCAATGGCTAAGGATGGTAAATTTGCTGCTAAGAATGAAGATAAATCTGCCAATGCAGTAAATGGTGCAGTAGCAAGTGCGGTAAATAAGACACTAAGTACTCTAATAATAGCAATAAGAAAAACTATTGATCGTAATTTAAAGTTAATAAATGAAGCACTAGCTAAACCTGCAGACGCAACTGGTGGAAACCAATAAAAATTATAAATAAAACATACATAACTAAATAAAGTCATTTGAGGGAAACTTTTCTTTTCATAAGAATTGTTTTCCTTTTTTACTATCTGTAATAATACTTAGGTCTAAATAATATTGGTAACAATCCTTTTACAACAGATTGATGGTAAGATTGCATTTGAGCTTTTTGATAAACTAAAGAAAATAGACTAAATACTTTATTTATCGTTAGGGATTCTTTTAAATCACATTTTACTTACATAACTTCCCTATGACACTTAACATATTATATAATAATTACATAAGGAGTATTTTATGGGACTTGCACAACCAGTAATTACTCAACAAATGGTTATAGCTGAACTTACTAGAGCTGGTATTAATAGAGATATTGCTATTGATCTTGCTTACAGATATTATAAAAATGAGCTTACTTATAAAGATATTGAATATTTAGAGACTACTTTTAACCTTAAGCTTGAAAAGTTAGAAGCAACCTTACAATCTGATATTAAAGACCTGGATAATAAGATTGATACAGTCAGAAGTGAATTAAAATCTGACATTAAAGATTTGGATAATAAGATTGATACAGTCAGAAGTGAATTAAAATCTGACATTAAAGATCTGGATAATAAGATTGATACTGTTGAGAATAATCTTAATTCCAAAATTGATACTAAATTCAATGAACTTGATAATAAGATTGATGTTAATAAAATGGAACTTAAGACTACATTAAGACTTCATGGTTGGATGTTTGGAACCCTTATTACACTTAATATAGGAATATTTTTAGCATTAATGTCTTTATTAGTAAAGTAAATTTATTTAATTACTCCTTATTTAATTGGCCTTCTGTCAATTATTTCTTTTAGTCATTTTTTTTACAAAAATCATTTAAATTCTTGTTAACAACAATTCATACATACTAGTTGTTTCATTGTATTTAGTCTTTGAAATATTAAGGTATCTATGTTCTTAAGCTTTTATTTTGCTTATCAAAGGTTGTTAGCTATTTTTCCCTTGAGTTAATAAGGAGGCACGTAATAATGAAAAGAATTACTTTAAGTGCGTTATTAATGACTTTATTTTTACTTATAGGATGTAATAATGGAGGAGTTAAAGAAGATATGGCAACAACTTCTGATGGGTCAGTAATTGATTTAAAAAAAGTAAGTCAAAAGATAAATGATGCTGTTGATTTTGCTGCTAGTGTAAAAGAAGTTCGTATTTTAGTTAAGTCAATAGATAAACTTGCTAAAGCTATTGGTCAGAAAATTAAAAATGATGGGGGATTGGATGCTGATGGTGGTCAAAATGGTTCTTTAATTTCAGGAGCATATAATATAGTATTGTTTGCAGACACTAAGTTAGGACAATTAGAGAATAAAGAGGGAATTTCTGAAGAATTGAAGAAAAAAGTTACTGCTGCTAAGCAGAAAAGTACAGCATTTTTAACTAAGTTGAAAGAGGGGCATGCTACTCTTGGTAAAAAAGAGGCTTCTGATGAGGATGCAAAGAAAGCTATTGATATAACTGATGCTACTAAAGATAAAGGAGCTTCTGAGCTTGTTGCTTTAAATACAGCAATTGGTGCGTTAGTAGAAGCTGCTGATGCTGCAGTAAAATCTGCAATTACAGCGCTTACACCTGCTAAGGCGGCTACTTCAAAGGATAAATAGAATAAGTATTAATTTTTAATTAAAAGTAAATAACTGAAAAATAAAGTCAATAAAAAAAAGCTAGGAGCGGTATGGCTCTTAGCTTTTGATTTTTTATTGTATCTTTGTAAGATTCTTATGTTCTCTTTTGAACAATTACAAATTATAACTGATTGTAGTAGTATTTTAAGAGGTTCTTTTTGTTCTTTTATTTTAAGTGTACTACATTTTATGGTAGTTATTATGAATTAAAAGTTAAGTTGTTTTATCCCTTAGGAGGGAGAGATATGAATAAAAGTATTTTGTTAATATTGTTGTGTTGTTTATTGTCATGTGATATAAATACCCTTAATGAAATGATGCTCAAATCAAGAGAAAAATATTTAAAACAAAGTAAAAAGGTAGAAGATTTAAATCCTAAGGATGGCAAGCAAGAAGGTGAAGTGGAAGAAGGCTTAAAACATCAAGTGGTTCAGGACTTTCCTTTAGCGCCTGTTAATAATATGAATACAGAGAGCCCAGTATTTCATAATCCCCCATACTCTCCTTATCTAGAAGAAATAAATATAAAAGAAGAAGATTTACTTCCAATTACAAAAGTAGAACAGGAAGCATACAAGGCAATTAAAGATATAGAAAGTCTTCTTAAAGACTCTGGATTTGATAAATTAATTGAAGATGCACGTAAATTAAAAAGTGAATTTGAGCAGCTAGAATCTAATTTTTATAGTACACTTTCAGATCTCAAAAATAAAATAAATAGTTATTCTAGAGGACGTTATTTTAGAGAGAATAAGGCAGAAAGACAGAAACTAATTCAATTGCTCAATCAGTTAAATGAGAAGAGAGCTGATATTGATAAGCTTAATACTCAATTAGAGACTGGACTTAGCGAGAGAACATCTGCAAAAGCCTTATTTGAGAAATCTCAAAATACTTTAAAAGAAGCTATTACCAAGAGATTAAAAAGTAAGTTACTTAAGAATCGTTATTTGTTAAGAAGAGAAGATAGTGATTTATTAGCTAAACAGGCACGAAGAGAAGCAGAAAATGCTTTACGTCAATTAGAATCTTCTTCTAAGATAGGTGAAGCAATGGGACGAAAGAAAGATATAGAAAATCTTATTCAAGAAGCAAGATCTGTTCTAGTAGGTTTTAGGAGATAAGAAAATATATATATAAATATATTTTATAATACTAATGTTTGAAAAGGAGAGTCTTCTTTTCAATGGAGCTCTCTTAAATTTTATTTAGATAAGTTTCTAAAAATAATTATCTTTAGAAGTTGTTTTTTTGAATACTAATATGGGAAGAGAAGATTTATTAAATAAGGATTATAAAGTTTTAGATAAAGGCTTTATAAAGATTATTGATTATATGGGTAGTGATGATAGGATCGTTCAGGCTGCAAGAATTTCATATCGCAGTGAAAGCATTAAAAGGGATGATAACGAACTTATTGATTATTTAATACGAAATGAACATACAAGTCCATTTGAACAAGTTGTCTTTACCTTTTATGTTAAGGCTCCCTTATTTATTGCAAGACAATGGATGAGACATAGAACAGCTAGGATTAATGAAGTATCTGGTTCTTATAGTTTAATGAGAGGAGAATTTTATCTTCCAGAAGATATAAAAATTCAAGAGCTTGATAGTAATCAACGTGTGAATGAAAAAATGGAATCTCCTCAATTTACTAAAGATATATTACTTGATTTAGAAAAAAGTCAAACATATTGTTACAAGCTATATCAAGATATGATAGATTGCAATGTTTTAAAGGAAATATCTAGAATAGCTTTACCTCTAAGTTTATATACTGAATGGTATTGGCAGATTGATTTAAAAAATCTTTTTCATTTTATAAAGTTAAGATTCCTATAACACTTAACCATATTATATAATAATTACATAAGAGTATTTTATGGGACTTGCACAACCAGTAATTACTCAACAAATGGTTATAGCTGAACTTACTAAAGCTGGTATTAATAGAGATATTGCTATTTAGTTTGCTTACAGATATTATAAAAATGAGCTTACTTATAAAGATATTGAATATTTAAAAGACTACTTTTAACCTTAAGTTTGAAAAGGTAGAAGCAACATTACAATTTGATATTAAAGACTTGGATAATAAGATTGATACTGTTGAGAATAATCTTAATTCCAAAATAGATACTAAATTCAATGAACTTGATAATAAAATTGATGTTAATACAATGGAACTTAAGACTACATTAAAACTTCATGGTTGGATGTTTGGAACCCTTATTACACTTAATATAGGAATATTCTTGGCATTAATGTCTTTATTAGTAAAGTAAATTTATTTAATTACTCCTTAATTAATTGACCTTCTGTCAATTATTTCTTTTAGTCATTTTTTTACAAAAATCATTTAAATTCTTGTTAACAACAATTCATACATACTAGTTGTTTCCATTGTTTTTAGTCTTTGCAAATATTACAGTATCTATGTTCTTAAGCTTTTATTTTGCTTATCAAAGGTTGTTAACTATCTTGCTCCCTTTAAGTTAATAAGGAGGCACGTAATAATGAAAAGAATTACTTTAAGTGCGTTATTAATGACTTTATTTTTACTTATAGGATGTAATAATGAAGTAACAGAAAAAGATCCACAAAAGGTATTTTTAACTTCTATTGCTAATTTAGGTAAGGGATTCTTAGATGTTTTTGTGACTTTTGGTGATATGGTAACTAATGCTTTTGGTATTAAGGCAAATACTACGAAAAGTGAGGTAGGGAAGTATTTTACTGATATTGAAACTACTATGACATCAGTAAAAAAGAAGTTGCAAGAAGCAGTTAAAAAGAATGGGAATTACTTAAAAGTTAAATCAGTTGTTGATCAGTTTATTAATAACACATTAGATAAGATTGCAGGAGGGGCTAAGACTGCTGGTGAGGCTATTGGTTCTGATTCTAATGACCCAATTGCTAATGTTGCTACTGGTGCTGGTGTTGCTGGGGCTGACGTCGAGAAACTAGTAAAGGGCATTAAAGATATTGTAGACGTGGTACTTAAAGATAAAGGAAGTGCTGATGCTGGTACTGAAAGAAAGGCGGATGATCTTACTGAAAGAACCGGTGGTAATGCTGCTGATGGTGAAGCAGGTAAGCTATTTGCTTCTGCTAATGCTGGTAATAATGCTGAAAATGCAAAAAAAGCTGCAGCTGATGCTGCTAAAGCTGTTGGGGCTGTAACTGGTGCTGACATTTTAAAAGCTATGGTTAAAAATGAAGGTGATGCTGCTAAGTTAGCTTCAGGGGCTGATGCTAACTCTGCTAAAAAAGATGCAGTTATTGCAGGCGCTATTGCACTTCGAGCAATGGCTAAGGATGGTAAGTTTGCTGGTAAGTCTGATGCTGCTGCTGAGTATGACCCTGCAGTTAAAGGTGCTGCTGTAAGTGCTGTTACTAAGGCATTAAATACATTAACTATTGCTATAAGAAATACTGTTGATAGTGGTTTAAAGTCAATAAATGATGCACTAGCAGCCGTTACACAAGAAGATAAGTCTGCAGAAGCTACTCAACCTGCTGCTACTACACCTGCAAACGCAACTGGTGGACAATAATAAAGAATTATAAATAAAACATACATAACTAAATAAAGTCATTTGAGGGAAACTCTTCTTTTC
Organism: Candidatus Borrelia fainii; assembly: GCF_027925085.1. Taxonomy (NCBI): domain Bacteria; kingdom Pseudomonadati; phylum Spirochaetota; class Spirochaetia; order Spirochaetales; family Borreliaceae; genus Borrelia; species Candidatus Borrelia fainii. Next base: position 20,804 of record NZ_AP027072.1, on the reverse strand, counting down.
ATAAGAATTGTTTTCCTTTTTTACTATTTGTAATAATACTTAGGTCTAAATATTATTGGTAACAATCCTTTAACAACAGATTGATGGTAAGATTGCATTTGAGCTTTTTGATAAACTAAAAAAAAATAGACTAAATACTTTATGTTATACTTAGGGATTCTTTTAAATCACATTTTACTACAAAGAGATTCCTATAACACTTAACATATTATATAATAATTATATATAAGGGTATTTTTATGGGACTTGTACAACCAGTAATTACTCAACAAATGGTTATAGCTGAATTTAACTAAAGCTGGTATTAATAGATATATTGCTATTGATCTTGCTTACAGATATTATAAAATTAGCTTACTTATAAAGATATTAAATATTTAAAGACTACTTTTAACCTTAAGCTTGAAAAGTTAGAAGCAACATTAAAGTCCAATATTAAAAGACTTGGATAATAAAATTGATACTGTTGAGAATAATCTTAATTCCAAAATAGATACTAAATTCAATGAACTTGATAATAAAATTGATGTTAATAAAATGGAACTTAAGAGTGCATTAAGACTTCATGGTTGGATGTTTGGAACCCTTATTACACTTAATATAGGAATATTTTTAGCATTAATGTCTTTATTAGTAAAGTAAATTTATTTAATTACTCCTTATTTAATTGACCTTCTGTCAATTATTTTTTTTAGTCATTTTTTTTACAAAAATCATTTAAATTCTTGTTAACAACAATTCATACATACTAGTTGTTTCCATTGTTTTTAGTCTTTAAAGTATTAAGGTATCTATGTTTTTGGCTTTTTTATTTTGCTTATCAAAGGTTGTTAACTATCTTGCTCCCTTTAAGTTAATAAGGAGGCACGTAATAATGAAAAGAATTACTTTAAGTGCGTTATTAATGACTTTATTTTTACTTCTTAGCTGTGGGAGTGGCAGTGCTAATGTTGAGGATCCTAAGAGTAAATTCTTACAGTCAGTTATTAGTTTAAGTAATGACTTCTTAAATGTTTTTGCTAAAACTTTAGCTTTTAAAGCTGAGACTACAAAGAACGATATTGGAGTTTATTTTACTAAAATAGCAGAGACTATTACATCTGTTAAAGAGAAGTTGCAAAAAGAAGTTGCTACTAATGAGAATTACTTAAAAGTTAAATCAGCTGTTGATACATTTACTGAAAAATTAAAAAAGATCGCAGAAGGGGCTAAGACCGCTGGTGAGGCTATTGGTTCTGATGATAACCCAATTGCTAATGTTGCTGATACTAATGCTGGTGCTGGTGTTGGTGCTGCTGGAACTGACGTCGATAACTTAGTAAAGGGCATTAAAGATATTGTAGACGTGGTACTTGGTGCAAATGAAGGTAAACATGATGCTGGTGATGATAAAAAAGCTGAAGGTCTTGCTGCAAGAACAGCTGTTGATGGTGAAGCAGGTAAATTATTTGCTACTGCTGCTATTAATAATGCTGATAATGCAAAGAAGTCCGCAGCTGATGCTGCTAAAGCTGTTGGGGCTGTAACTGGTGCTGACATTTTAAAAGCTATTGTTAAAGATGATGGTGATGCTGCTAAGTTAGCTTCAAAGGCTGAAGCAAACTCTGCTAAAAAAGATGTAGCTATTGCAGGTGCTATTGCTTTAAGAGCTATGGCTAAGGGGGGTAAATTTGCTGGTCCTAGTGTTGCTGCTGCTGATGATGCTGTTACTGCAGTTAAAGGTGCTGCTGTAAGTGCTGTTACTAAAGCATTAAATACATTAACTATTGCTATAAGAAATACTGTTGATAGTGGTTTAAAGTTAATAAATAATGAACTAGCAACCAAAGGTACTATTACACCTTAAAGCTCAACTGGTGGACAATAATAAAGAATTATTAATAAAACATACATAACTAAATAAAGTCATTTAAGGGAAACTTTTCTTTTCATAAGAATTGTTTTCCTTTTTTACTATCTGTAATATACTTAGGTCTAAATATTATTGGTAACAATCCTTTAACAACAGATTGATGGTACGATTGCATTTGAGCTTTTTGATAAACTAAAAAAAAATAGACTAAATACTTTATGTTATACTTAGGAACTCTTTTAAATCACATTTTACTACAAAGAGATTCCTATAACACTTAACCATATTATATAATAATTACATAAGGAGTATTTTATGGGACTTGCACAACCAGTAATTACTCAACAAATGGTTATAGCTGAACTTAACTAGAGCTGGTATTAATAGAGATTTTGCTATTGAGCTTGCTTACATATATTATAAAAATTAGCTTACTTATAAAGATATTAAATATTTAAAGATTACTTTTAACCTTAAGTTTGAAAAGGTAGAAGCAACATTACAATCTAATATTAAAAGACTTGGATAATAATAATTGAATTTCTGTCAATTATTTCTTTTAGTCATTTTTTTACAAAAATCATTTAAATTCTTGTTAACCACAATTCATACATACTAGTTGTTTCCATTGTTTTTAGTCTTTGCAAATATTAAGGTATCTATGTTCTTAAGCTTTTTTATACTTATCAAAGCTTGTTAACTATCTTGCCCCCTGTTAATAAGGAGGCACGTAATAATGAAAAGAATTACTTTAAGTGCGTTATTAATGACTTTATTTTTACTTATAGGATGTAATAATGAAGTAGCAGAAAAAGATCCACAAAAGGTATTTTTAACTTCTATTGCTAATTTAGGTAAGGGATTCTTAGATGTTTTTGTGACTTTTGGTGATATGGTAACTAATGCTTTTGGTATTAAGGCAGATACTAAGAAAAGTGAGGTAGGGAAGTATTTTACTGATATTGAAACTACTATGACATCAGTAAAAAAGAAGTTGCAAGACGCAGTTAAAAAGAATGGGAATTACTTAAAAGTGAAAGAAGTAGTTGATCAGTTTATTACAGGCACATTAGATAAGATTGCAGGAGGGGCTAAGACTGCTGGTGAGGCTATTGGTTCTGATGATAACCCAATTGCTAATGTTGCTACTGGTGATGCTGCAGGTACTGCTGGGGAGGTTGAAAACTTAATAAAAGGGATTAAATCAATTGTAGATGTGGTACTTGGTGCAAATGAAGGAAGTGCTGATGCTGGTACTGAAAGAAAGGCGGATGATCTTACTGCAAGAAACGGTGGTAATGCTACTGATGGTGAAGCAGGTAAGTTATTTGCTTCTGATAATGCTGGTAATAATGCAAAGAAGGCTGCAGCTGATGCTGCTAAAGCTGTTGGGGCTGTAACTGGTGCTGATATTCTACAAGCTATTGTTAAAGGCAATGGTGAGGCTGCTAAGTTAGCTTCAGGGGCTGCTGATGCTAACTCTGCTAAAAAAGATGCAGTTATTGCAGGCGCTATTGCACTTCGAGCAATGGCTAAGGATGGTAAGTTTGCTGGTAAGTCTGATGCTGCTGCTGAGTATGCTCCTGAAGTTAAAGGTGCTGCTGTAAGTGCTGTTACTAAGGCATTAAATACATTAACTATTGCTATAAGAAATACTGTTGATAGTGGTTTAAAGTCAATAAATGATGCACTAGCAGCCGTTACACAAGAAGATAAGTCTGCAGAAGCTACTCAACCTGCTGCTACTACACCTGCAAACGCAACTGGTGGAAACCAATAAAAAATTATAAATAAAACATACATAACTAAATAAAGTCATTTGAGGGAAACTTTTCTTTTCATAAGAATTGTTTTCCTTTTTTACTATCTGTAATAATACTTAGGTCTAAATATTATTGGTAACAATCCTTTAATAACAGATTGATGGTACGATTGCATTTGAGCTTTTTGATAAACTAAAAAAAAATAGACTAAATACTTTATGTTATACTTAGGAACTCTTTTAAATCACATTTTACTTACATAACTGGTATTAATAGAGTATTGTTATTGAGCTTGCTTACATATATTATAAAAATTAGCTTACTTATAAAGATATTAAATATTAAAGACTACTTTTAACCTTAAGCTTGAAAAGTTAGAAGCAACATTAAAGTCCAATATTAAAAGACTTGGATAATAAAATTGATACTGTTGAGAATAATCTTAATTCCAAAATAGATACTAAATTCAATGAACTTGATAATAAAATTGATGTTAATAAAATGGAACTTAAGACTACATTAAGACTTCATGGTTGGATGTTTGGAACCCTTATTACACTTAATATAGGAATATTCTTGGCATTAATGTCTTTATTAGTAAAGTAAATTTATTTAATTACTCCTTATTTAATTGACCTTCTGTCAATTATTTTTTTTACAAAAATCACTTTTGTTGATTGTTTAATTACACACATTCTTTGAAATATTACAGTATCTATGTTCTTAAGCTTTTTTATACTTATCAAAGCTTGTTAACCATCTTGCCCCCTGTTAATAAGGAGGCACGTAATAATGAAAAGAATTACTTTAAGTGCGTTATTAATGACTTTATTTTTACTTCTTAGCTGTGGGAGTGGCAGTGCTAATGCTGAAGATCCTAAGAGTAAATTCTTACAGTCGGTTATTAGTTTAAGTAATGACTTCTTAGCTGTTTTTGCTAAAGCTTTAGGTTTTAAATCTGAGACTAAAAAGAGCGATATTGGTGCTTATTTTACTGAAATAGCAGAGACTATGAAATCTGTTAAAGATAAGTTGCAAAAAGAAGTTGCTACGAATAAGAATGACTTAAAACTTCCAAAAGACATTGATACATTTATTACTGACTTAGGTAAGATCGCGACAGGAGCTGAGACTGTTAGTGGGGCTATTGGTTCTGATTCTAATGACCCAATTGCTAATGTTGCTGCTACCAATGGTGCTGGTGTTGCTGGTACTGGTGTCGATAACTTAGTAAAGGGCATTAAAGATATTGTAGACGTGGTACTTAAAAATGAAGGTAAACATGATGCTGGTACTGATAAAAAGGCAGATGGTCTTACTGAAAGAACAGAAGCTGGTGCTGGTGAAGCAGGTAAATTATTTGATAATGCTAATGCTGTTGCTGCTGCTAATGCAAAGAAGTCCGCAGCTGATGCTGTTAAGGCTGTTGGGGCTGTAACTGGTGCTGACATTTTAAAAGCTATTGTTAAAAATAGCACTGGTGCAGCTACTGATGCTGCTGCTGGTGCTGCTAAGGCTAAAGATGCTACTATTGCAGGTGCTATTGCTTTAAGAGCTATGGCTAAGGGGGGTAAATTTGCTGGTCCTAGTGCTGCTGATGCTGAGTATGACTCTGAAGTTAAAGGTGTTGCTGTAAGTGCCGTTACTAAAGCATTAAATACTCTTACCATAGCAATAAGAAATACTATTGATAGTGGTTTAAAGGAAATCAGTGAAGCACTAGCAGCTGACGCTAGTGGAAAGCAATAAGGATTTATTAATAAAACATACATAACTAAATAAAGTCATTTGAGGGAAACTTTTCTTTTTATAAGAATTGTTTTCCTTTTTTACTATCTGTAATAATATTTAGGTCTAAATATTATTGGTAACAATCCTTTAACAACAGATTGATGGTAAGATTGCATTTGAGTTTTTTGATAAACTAAAAAAAAATAGACTAAATACTTTATATTATATTAGTTACCTCTTAAATCACGTTTTACTTACATACCTTCCCTATAACATTTAACACTTAACATATTATATAATAATTATATAAGGGGATTTTATAGGACTTGCACAACCAGTAATTACTCAACAAATGGTTATAACTGATCTTACTAGAGTTGGTATTAATAGAGATATTGCTATTGAGCTTGCTTACATATATTATAAAAATGAGTTGAAATCCGATATTAAAGACCTGAATAATAAAATTGATACTGTTGAGAATAATCTTAATTCCAAAATAGATACTAAATTCAATGAACTTGATAATAAAATTGATGTTAATAAAATGGAACTTAAGACTACATTAAGACTTCATGGTTGGATGTTTGGAACCCTTATTACACTTAATATAGGAATATTTTTAGCATTAATGTCATTATTAGTAAAGTAAATTTATTTAATTAGCCCCTTATTTAATTGACCTTCTGTCAATTATTTCTTTTAGTCATTTTTTTACAAAAATCATTTAAATCATTTAAATTCTTGTTAACAACAATTCATACATACTAGTTGTTTCATTGTTTTTAGTCTTTGCAAATATTAAGGTATCTATGTTCTTAAGCTTTTATTTTGCTTGTCAAAGCTTGTTAACCATCTTGCCCCCTTTGAGTTAATAAGGAGGCACGTAATAATGAAAAGAATTACTTTAAGTGCGTTATTAATGACTTTATTTTTACTTCTTAGCTGTGGGAGTGGCAGTGCTAATGTTGAGGATCCTAAGAGTAAATTCTTACAGTCAGTTATTAGTTTAGGGAATGATTTTTTTAATGTGTTTGCGTCTTTTGGTGATATGGTTGGAGGTGTATTAGGATTTGATACTACTACTAAGAAGTCTGATGTTGCAGTTTACTTTAAGAAAGTTCATGATACTGTACAAGGTACAAAGACATCCCTTGATAAGATTGTATCTGACATGAAATCTAAGAATAATCCTAATGCTGCTACAGCTGAGAGGGTTGTAAAAGAAGTTGGTGAAACTCTTAGTAAGATAATTGATGGTGCTAAGACTGCTAGTGAGGCTATTGGTACTGACGGTACTGAGTTACTTGGTACTGTTGCTGATCAGAATAATGGTGGTGTTGCTGGGGATGTTGATAAATTAGTACAGGGGATTAAATCAATTGTAGATGTAGTGCTTGAAAATGAAGGTAAACATGATGCTGGGGATGATAAAAAGGCTGAAGATGGCAGTACTGCAAGAGATAACAATGCTGCGGGCATGCTATTTGCTTCTAATAATGCCGGTGTTAGTGCTTCTGCAAAAAAGTCAGTAACTGATTCAGCTAAAGCTGTTGGGGCTGTAACTGGTGCTGATATTCTACAAGCTATTGTTAAAGACAATGGCGATGCTGCTAAATTAGCCAAAAACAGTGTGGCCAATGGTAATGCTGCTAATGCTAAAAAAGATGCAGTCATAGCAGGAGGTGTAGCTTTAAGAGCAATGGCTAAGGGGGGTAAATTCGCTAATAGCAGTGATACTGATGTTACTACTGAAATTAGAAGAGCAGCAACAAGTGCTGTTACTAAAGCATTAAATACATTAACTATTGCTATAAGAAAAACTATTGATAGTGGTTTAAAGTCAATAAATAAGGCACTAGCATCCAAAGATGCTAGTACACCTGTAAGCTCAACTGGTGGATAATAATAAAGAATTATTAATAAAACATACATAACTAAATAAAGTCATTTGAGGGAAACTTTTCTTTTCATAAGAATTGTTTTCCTTTTTTACTATCTGTAATAATGCTTAGGTCTAAATATTATTGGTAACAATCCTTTAATAACAGATTGATGGTACGATTGCATTTAAGCTTTTTGATAAACTTAAGAAAATAGACTAAATACTTTATTTATACTTAGGAACTCTTTTAAATCACATTTTACTAAAAAGAGATTCCTATAACACTTAACCATATTATATAATAATTACATAAGAGTATTTTATGGGACTTGCACAACCAGTAATTACTCAACAAATGGTTATAACTGATCTTAACTAGAGTTGGTATTAATAGAGTATTGTTATTGAGCTTGCTTACAGATATTATAAAAATGAGCTTATTTATAAAGATATTGATTATTTAAAGACTACTTTTAACCTTAAGCTTGAAAAGTTAGAAAGCAACATTAAAGTCCAATATTAAAAGACCTGGATAATAAAATTGATACTGTTGAGAATAATCTTAATTCCAAAATAGATACTAAATTCAATGAACTTGATAATAAAATTGATGTTAATAAAATGGAACTTAAGAGTGCATTAAGACTTCATGGTTGGATGTTTGGAACCCTTATTACACTTAATATAGGAATATTCTTGGCATTAATGTCTTTATTAGTAAAGTAAATTTATTTAATTACTCCTTATTTAATTGACCTTCTGTCAATTATTTCTTTTAGTCATTTTTTTTACAAAAATCATTTAAATCATTTAAATTCTTGTTAACAACAATTCATACATACTAGTTGTTTCATTGTTTTTAGTCTTTGCAAATATTAAGGTATCTATGTTCTTAAGCTTTTATTTTGCTTATCAAAGGTTGTTAGCCATTTTTCCCTTGAGTTAATAAGGAGGCACGTAATAATGAAAAGAATTACTTTAAGTGCGTTATTAATGACTTTATTTTTACTTCTTAGCTGTGGGAGTGGCAGTGCTAATGTTGAGGATCCTAAGAGTAAATTTTTAAATGTGTTTACGTCTTTTGGTGATATGGTAACTAATGCTTTTGGCATTAAGGCAGATACTACGAAAAGTGAGGTAGGGAAGTATTTTGCTGCTATTGAAAAAACTATGATATCAGTAAAAAAGGAGTTGCAAGACGCAGTTGCTAAGAATGAGAATTACTCAAAAGTTAAATCACTTGTTGATACATTGACTGGAAAATTAAAAAAGATCGCAGAAGGGGCTAAGACCGCTGGTGAGGCTATTGGTTCTGATTCTAATGACCCAATTGCTAATGTTGCTGCTCATGATGCTGCTGCAGGTGTTGCTGGTACTGGCGTCAATAACTTAGTAAAGGGCATTAAAGATATTGTAGATGTGGTACTTGATGGAAAGGGAGATGCTGAGGCTGGTGATGATAAAAAGGCTGAAGATGGTTCTACTGCAAGAACAGCTGCTGATGGGGCAGGAAAACTATTTGCTTCTGATAATGCTGGTGCTGCTGATAGTGCAAAGAAGTCCGCAGCTGATGCTGCTAAAGCTGTTGGGGCTGTAACTGGTGCTGATATTTTAAAAGCTATGGTTAAAAATGGCGCTAGTGCAGCTGCTAATGCTGCTAAGGCTAATGCTAAAGATGCTACTATTGCAGGTGCTATTGCTTTAAGAGCTATGGCTAAGGGAGGTAAATTTGCTGGTCCTAGTGCTGCTGATCAAGGAGCTGTTGCTCCTATAGTTAAAGGTGCTGCTGTAAGTGCTGTTACTAAAGCATTAAATACTCTTACCATAGCAATAAGAAATACTATTGATAGTGGTTTAAAGTCAATAAATGATGAACTAGCAAAAGGTACTATTACACCTTAAAGCTCAACTGGTGGACAATAATAGAGAATTATTAATAAAACATACATAACTAAATAAAGTCATTTGAGGGAAACTCTTCTTTTCATAAGAATTGTTTTCCTTTTTTACTATCTGTAGTAATACTTAGGTCTAAATAATATTGGTAACAATCCTTTAACAACAGATTGATGGTACGATTGCATTTGAGTTTTTTGATAAACTAAAAAAAAATAGACTAAATACTTTATTTATACTTAGGGATTCTTTTAAATCACGTTTTACTTACATAACTTCCCTATAACATTTAACATATTATGTTATAATTATATATAAGGGTATTTTTATGGGACTTGCACAACCAGTAATTACTCAACAAATGGTTATAGCTGAACTTAACTAGCGCTGGTATTAATAGAGATATTGCTATTGAGCTTGCTTACATATATTATAAAAATGAGTTGAAATCCGATATTAAAGACCTGGATAATAAAATTGATACTGTTGAGAATAATCTTAATTCCAAAATAGATACTAAATTCAATGAACTTGATAATAAGATTGATGTTAATAAAATGGAACTTAAGACTACATTAAAACTTCATGGTTGGATGTTTGGAACCCTTATTACACTTAATATAGGAATATTTTTAGCATTAATGTCATTATTAGTAAAGTAAATTTATTTAATTAGCCTCTTATTTAATTGACCTTCTGTCAATTATTTCTTTTAGTCATTTTTTTACAAAAATCATTTAAATCATTTAAATTCTTGTTGACAACAATTCATACATACTAGTTGTTTCCATTGTTTTTAGTCTTTGCAAATATTACAGTATCTATGTTCTTAAGCTTTTATTTTGCTTGTCAAAGCTTGTTAACCATCTTGCCCCCTTTAAGTTAATAAGGAGGCACGTAATAATGAAAAGAATTACTTTAAGTGCGTTATTAATGACTTTATTTTTACTTCTTAGCTGTGGGAGTGGCAGTACTAATACTGAGGAGCTTCAGAGTAAATTTTTAAATGTGTTTACGTCTTTTGGTGATATGCTTGGAGGTGTATTAGGGTTTGATACTACTGCTAAGAAGTCTGATGTTGCAGCTTACTTTAAAACCGTTCATGATACTGTACAAGGTACAAAGACATCCCTTGATAAGATTTTATCTGATATGCAATCTGGGAAGTATCCTAATGCTGCTACAGCTGAGAGGGCTGTAAAAGAAGCTATTGAAACTCTTAGTAAGATAATTGATGGTGCTAAGACTGCTAGTGAGGCTATTGGTTCTGAGGGTACTGAGCTACTTGGTAATGTTGCTGCTAATAATGCTGGTGCTGCTGGGACTAACGTCGATAAACTAGTAGAAGGAATTAAAAGTATTGTAGACGTGGTACTTAAAGATAAAGGTAAACATGATGCTGGTACTGAGAAAAAGGCCGATGATCTTGCTGCAAGAACAGCTAATGCTGAGGGTGAAGCAGGTAAGTTATTTGCTTCTGATAATGCTGGTAATAGTGCTGAAAATGCAAAAAAAGCTGCAGCTGATGCTGCTAAAGCTGTTGGGGCTGTAACTGGTGCTGATATTTTACAAGCTATTGTTAAAAATGGCACTAATGCAGCTGATGATGCTGCTAAGGCTAATGCTAAAGATGCTACTATTGCAGGTGCTATTGCTTTAAGAGCTATGGCTAAGGATGGTAAGTTTGCTGGTAAGTCTGATGCTGCTGAGTATGCTCCTGAAGTTAAAGGTGCAGCTGTAAGTGCTGTTACTAAAGTATTAAATACATTAACTATTGCTATAAGAAATACTATTGATAGTGGTTTAAAGAAAATAAATGCTGAACTAGCAGCTGACGCTAGTGGAAAGCAATAAGGATTTATTAATAAAACATACATAACTAAATAAAGTCATTTGAGGGAGACTTTTCTTTTCATAAGAATTGTTTTCCTTTTTACTATCTGTAATAATATTTAGGTCTAAATATTATTGGTAACAATCCTTTAACAACAGATTGATGGTAAGATTGCATTTGAGTTTTTTGATAAACTAAAAAAAATAGACTAAATACTTTATGTTATACTTAGGGATTCTTTTAAATCACGTTTTACTTACATAACTTCCCTATAACACTTAAAATATTATATAATAATTACATAAGGAGTATTTTTATAGGACTTGCACAACCAGTAATTACTCAACAAATGGTTATAACTGATCTTAACTAGAGTTGGTATTAATAGAGTATTGTTATTGAGCTTGCTTACATATATTATAAAAATGAGCTTACTTATAAAGATATTAAATATTTAAAAGACTACTTTTAACCTTAAGCTTGAAAAGGTAGAAGCAACATTAAAGTCCAATATTAAAAGACCTGGATAATAATAATTGAATTTCTGTCAATTATTTTTTTTATAAAAATCACTTTTGTTGATTGTTTAATTACACACATTCTTTGAAATATTACAGTATCTATGTTCTTAAGCTTTTTTATGTTTATCAAAGTTTGTTAGCTATTTTCCCCCTTGAGTTAATAAGGAGGCACGTAATAATGAAAAGAATTACTTTAAGTGCGTTATTAATGACTTTATTTTTACTTATAGGATGTAATAATGGAGGAGCTACAGGAGAGATGGCAACAACTTCTGATGGGTCAGTAATTGATTTAAAAAAAGTAAGTACAGACATAAAAAATGCTGTTGTTTTTGCAGAAAGTGTTAAAGAAATAGAGACCTTAGTTAAGTCCGTAGACGAGCTTGCTAAAGCTATTGGTAAGAAAATTCAAGCAAATGGTCTTGCTGCTGATGCTGATAAAAATGGTTCTTTAATTTCAGGAGCATTTCAGATAATATCAACTGTAAAGACTAAATTGGAAGCATTGGAACAAACAGTTGGGCTTCCTAATGAATTAAAGGCAAAGGTTACTGTTGCTAAAGATGCAAGTAAGAAGTTTTTAGATAAATTGAAAGAAGAAAATGCTACTGATGATAATGCAAAGAAAGCTATAGATAGAAATAATGCTACTAAAGATAAAGGAGCTCAAGAACTTGGTGAGCTTAATACAGCAATTGATGCTTTGTTAATAGCTGCTGATGATGCAGTAAAATCTGCAATGGCAGGTCTTACAACTCCTAAGGCAGAAAAAACTAACTAGAAAATGAATAATTTAATTAATTATTATAAGATTAGTTTTTTTATTAAAAGTAAATAACTGAAAAATAAAGTCAATAAAAAGAAAGCTAGGAGCGGTATGGCTCTTAGCTTTTGATTTTTTATTGTATCTTTGTAAGATTCTTATGTTCTCTTTTAAACAATTACAAATTACACTGATTGTAGTAGTATTTTAAGAGGTTCTTTTTGTGCTTTTATTTTAAGTGTACTACATTTTATGGTAGTTGTTATGAATTAAAAGTTAAGTAGGGTTATAACCTGCTAGGGGGCGATATGAATAAGAGTATTTTGCCATTATTTGTTTTAATATTTTTAAGTTTATTTTCATGTGATATAAATACCCTTAATGAAATGATGCTCAAATCAAGAGAAAAATATTTAAAACAAAGCAACAAGGTAGAAGATTTAAATCCTAAGGATGGAAAGCAAGAAGGTGAATTGGAAGAAGGCGTAAAACATCAAGTGGTTCAGGACTTTCCTTTAGCGCCTGTTAATAATATGAATAAAGAGATTCCAGTTCCTCAAAATTTCCCATACTATCCTTATCAAGAAGAAATAGATATAAAAGAAGAAGATTTAGTTCCAAGTACTAAGGAAGAAAAAGATGCACAAGTAGAAATTGAAAAGGTAAAAAGTGTTCTTAAAGACTATGGATTTGCTAAATTAATTGAAGACGCACGTGAACTTAAAGATAAATATGAGCAGTTAGAATCTAATTTTTATAGTACACTTTCAGCTCTCAAAAATAAAATAGGAAGTTATTCTAAAGAGAATAAGACAGAAAAACGGAAACTAATTCAATTGTTCAATCAGTTAAATGAAGAAAGGTCTCATGTTGATAGGTTGAGGATTCAAGTTGATAATGGTCTTTACGAGAGAATATCTGCAAAATCCTTTTTTGAGAAATCTCAAGACACTTTAAAAGAAGCTATTACCAAGAGATTAAAAAATTCAAAAAATTGGAGACATAGATTATCTTATGTACCAGCGCAATTATCTGGAATTGCACGAAGTGATGCAGAAAATGCTTTAACTCAATTAGAATCTTCTTCTTCTAAGATAGGTGAAGCAATGGGACGAAAGAAAGATATAGAAAATCTTATCCAAGATGCTAAGTCTTATTTAGAGAGTCTTTAATAGTAAAAGATCAGGTAAAGGTACTTTAAGATACCCTTTAATACCTAATGTTTAAAAAGGAGAGTCTTCTTTTAAATGGAGCTTTCTTAAATTTTATTTAGATAAGTTTCTAAAAATAATTATCTTTGGAAGTTGTTACTAATATGGAAAGAGAAGATTTATTAAATAAGGATTATAGAGTTTTTAAATAAGGGCTTTATAAAGATTATTGATTATATGGGTAGTGATGATAGGATCGTTCAGGCTGCAAGAATTTCATATCGCAGTGAAAGCATTAAAAGAGACAATAATGAACTTATTGATTATTTAATACGAAATGAACATACAAGTCCATTTGAACAAGTTGTCTTTACCTTTTATGTTAAGGCTCCCTTATTTATTGCAAGACAATGGATGAGACATAGAACAGCTAGGATTAATGAAGTATCTGGTTCTTATAGTTTAATGAGAGGAGAATTTTATCTTCCAGAAGATATACAAATTCAAGAGCTTGATAGTAATCAATGTGTGAATGAAAAAATGGAATCTCCTCAATTTACTAAAGATATATTACTTGAGTTAGAAAAAAGTCAAAAATATTGTTACAAGCTATATCAAGATATGATTAATTGCAATGTTTTAAAGGAAATATCTAGAATAGTTTTACCTTTAAGGTTATATACTAAATGGTATTGGCAGATTGATTTAAAAAATCTTTTTCATTTTATAAAGTTAAGATTCCTATAACACTTAACATATTATATAATAATTATATAAGGGGATTTTATGGGACTTGCACAACCAGTAATTACTCAACAAATGGTTATAGCTGAACTTACTAGAGCTGGTATTAATAGAGATATTGCTATTGATCTTGCTTACAGATATTATAAAAATGAGCTTACTTATAAAGATATTGAATATTTAGAGACTACTTTTAACCTTAAGCTTGAAAAGGTAGAAGCAACCTTACAATCCGATATTAAAGACCTTGATAATAAAATTGGCAACGTTAAAAATGAGTTAAAATCTGACATTAAAGACCTGGATAATAAGATTGATACTGTTGAGAATAATCTTAATTCCAAAATGGATGCTAAATTCAATGAACTTGATAATAAGATTGATACAGTCAAAAATGAGTTAAAATCTGACATTAAAGATCTGGATAATAAGATTGATACTGTTGAGAATAATCTTAATTCCAAAATTGATACTAAATTCAATGAACTTGATAATAAGATTGATGTTAATAAAATGGAACTTAAAAGTACATTAAGACTTCATGGTTGGATGTTTGGAACCCTTATTACACTTAATATAGGAATTTTTTTAACATTAATGTCCATAGTCTATTCATTGTTGAATAAGTAAATTTGAATTAAGTAAACCTTTTCTTTATTTGACTACATATCAGTTATTTTTTTACCAAAACCAATAAATTATTTTATTAATAATAATTTATCTTTGAGTATTGTTACATTCTCCGAAGTCTTTGTAAATAAAGGTGTATCTATTTTTATTTTCTGTTTTTATGTTTATCAAAGGTTGTTATCCATCTTGCTCCCTTTAAGTTAATAAGGAGGCACGTAATAATGAAAAGAATTACTTTAAGTGCGTTATTAATGACTTTATTTTTACTTCTTAGCTGTGGGAGTGGCAGTGCTAATGTTGAGGATCCTAAGAGTAAATTCTTACAATCCATTATTAGTTTAAGTAATGCTATTGGAGATGCTTTTGGACTTACATCAGTTAAATCTGATGACAATAGAAGTAAAGTTGGTGAATACTTTAAAAACATAGGCTATGGACTTTCAACAACTAATGATAAGTTAAAAAAGCTATCAAATGAAATATCTGAATCAAAAAATTCTAATGAAAGTGCAATTGATGCTGTTAAGGGTGCAATTAAAAGTGCTAGTGATGTCTTTGAAAAACTAATTGCTGCTTTAACTAAACTTGCTGGTGCTACTGGTAATACTGTTATTGGTGATGCTGGTGCTGCTGGTGCTGCTGCTGCTGATAAAGATAGTGTTAATACTGTTATTGGAGAAATTAAAAATATTATTGATGCAGCAGAAAAATCTGGAGTAAATATTGAAAAAGGAAATGCTGGTGCTACAGTAGATAATGGTAATGGACCTAAAGCATTAACAAACAATGCTCAAGCTAGTGAAGGTGATGCTGCTAAGCTAGCAGGTGAAGTTGCTAAAGCAGATCCATGGGCTATGATTGATAAGATTAAAAATTCCGCTGTTGTTGCTGCCCCTGCTGCCCCTGCTGCTGGTGATGATGCTGGAAAATTAGCTACTGGTACTGCTGCTGCTGCAAATGCAGGCACTGCAGCTACTAATGCAGACCTAGCAGCTGCTGTTGCTCTTAAGGCTATGACTAAGGATGGTAAGTTTACTCAACCCCATGCTAATGAGACTGAAGCAGTTAAAGCTGCTGCTGTAACTGCTGTAAATAAGGTATTAGGAGTTCTTGATTTTATAATTAGAAAAACAGTAGCAATCAATCTAGATAAGATAAGAAAAGCTGTTCAGTCTGAAACTACTACTGGAGCAGCTGAAGCTAGTGAAAAGCAATAAGGATTTATAAATAAAACATACATAATTAAATAAAGTCATTTGAGGGAAACTCTTCTTTTCATAAGAATTGTTTTCCTTTTTTATTATCTGTAATAATACTTAGGTCTAAATATTATTGGTAACAATCCTTTAACAACAGATTGATGGTACGATTGCATTTGAGTTTTTTGATAAACTTAAGAAAATAGACTAAATACTTTATGTTATATTAGTTACCTCTTAAATCACATTTTACTTACATAACTTCCCTATAACATTTAACATATTATATTATAATTATATATAAGGGTATTTTTATGGGACTTGCACAACCAGTAATTACTCAACAAATGGTTATAACTGATCTTAACTAAAGCTGGTATTAATAGATATATTGCTATTGAGCTTGCTTACAGATATTATAAAAATTAACTTACTTATTAAGATATTAAATATTTAAAGACTACTTTTAACCTTGAGCTTGAAAAGGTAGAAGCAACATTAAAGTCCAATATTAAAGACCTGGATAATAATAATTGAATTTCTGTCAATTATTTTTTTTACAAAAATCACTTTTGTTGATTGTTTAATTACACACATTCTTTGAAAAATATTACAGTATCTATGTTCTTAAGCTTTTTTATGTTTATCAAAGTTTGTTAACTATCTTGCTCCCTTTAAGTTAATAAGGAGGCACGTAATAATGAAAAGAATTACTTTAAGTGCGTTATTAATGACTTTATTTTTATTTATAGGATGTAATAATGGAGGAGTTAAAAAAGGGGAGGCAACAACTTCTGATGGGTCAGTAATTGATTTAAAAAAAGTAAGTGAAAAGATAAATGATACTGTTGCTTTTGCAGCTGATGTAAAAGAAGTTCATACTTTAGTTGAGTCAATAGATGAGCTTGCTAAAGCTATTGGTAAAAAAATTAAAAATGATGGGACTCTTGAGGATGAGAAAGACAAAAATGGCTCATTGCTTGCAGGTGTACATAGTGTAATATCAGCTGTAAAGACTAAATTGGGACTATTAGAGAATAAAGAAGGGCTTTCTGATGAATTAAAGGCAAAGGTTACTTCTGCTAAATCTTCAAGTAATAAGTTTTTAGAAACAGTGAAAAGCAAACATAATGATCTTGGTAAAAATGAAGTTACTGATGATAATGCAAAGAGTGCTATTGATAGAATTGGACAAAAGAATGGGGATAAAGGAGCTAAAGAACTTGGTGAGCTTCATACAGCAATAAAGACTTTGTTAACAGCTGCTAAGGATGCAGTAACATCTGCAATTACAGCGCTTACACCTGCTAAGGCAGAAAAAACCCAACTAGAAAATAAATAATTTAATTAATTATTATAAGATTAGTTTTTAATTAAAAGTAAATAACTGAAAAATAAAGTCAATAAAAAAAAGCTAGGAGCGGTATGGCTCTTAGCTTTTGATTTTTTATTGTATCTTTGTAAGATTCTTATGTTCTCTTTTGAACAATTACAAATTACACTGATTGTAGTAGTATTTTAAAAGGTTCTTTTTGTTCTTTTATTTTAAGTTTACTACATTTTATGGTAGTTATTATGAATTAAAAGTTAAGTAGGGTTATAACCTGCTAGGGGGCGATATGAATAAGAGTATTTTGCCATTATTTATTTTAATATTTTTAAGTTTATTTTCATGTGATATAAATACCCTTAATGAAATGATGCTCAAATCAAGAGAACAATCTTTAAAACAAAGCAACAAGGTAGAAGATTTAAATCCTAAGGATGGAAAGCAAGAAGGTGAATTGGAAGAAGGCGTAAAACATCAAGTGGTTCAGGACTTTCCTTTAGTGCCTGTTAATAATATGAATACAGAGATTCCAGTATTTAAGAATCACCCATACTATCCTTATCTAGAAGAAATAAATATAAACGAAGAAGATTTACTTCCATTTACTAAGGACGAAAAAGACGCACAAGAAAAAATTGAAAGGGTAGAAAGTCTTCTTAAAGGTTCTGGATTTGCTAAATTAATTGAGAATGCACGTGAGCTTAAAGATGAATATGAACGATTAAGAGTCGATTTGTATAATATACTCTCAAAACTCCAAGAGAAAAGAAGTTTCAAAGGGTTGAGTCTAGGAAGGGATAAATTTAGGAAAAATAGCATGGAGATAGAGAATGTAAATCGTTGGTACAGTTGGGTAAGGGAAGAAGATTCTAATTTTGAGAGGCTTATAAATGAAATTGATATTGCAATACAAGGTATAGGGTCTGCAGAATTTTTTTTTAAGAGAGCACAAGACACTTTAAAGGAATCCATTATCAAAAGATTAAAAAATTCAGCAAATTGGAGACATAGATTATCTTATGTACCAGCGCAATTATCTGAAATTGCACGAAGTGATGCAGAAAATGCTTTACGTCAATTAGAATCTTCTTCTTTGAAGATAGGTGAAGTAATGGGAAGAAAGAAAGATATAGAAAAACTTATTCAAGAAGCAAGATCTGTTCTAGTAGGTTTTAGGAGATAAGAAAATATATATATAAATATATTTTATAATACTAATGTTTGAAAAGGAGAGTCTTCTTTTCAATGGAGCTCTCTTAAATTTTATTTAGATAAGTTTCTAAAAATAATTATCTTTAGAAGTTGTTTTTTTGAATACTAATATGGGAAGAGAAGATTTATTAAATAAGGATTATAGAGTTTTAGATAAAGGCTTTATAAAGCTTATTGATTATATGGGTAGTGATGATAGGATCGTTCAGGCTGCAAGAATTTCATATCGCAGTGAAAGCTTTAAAAGGGACGATAATGAACTTATTGATTATTTAATACGAAATGAACATACAAGTCCATTTGAACAAGTTGTCTTTACCTTTTATGTTAAGGCTCCCATATTTATTGCAAGACAATGGATGAGACATAGAACAGCTAGGATTAATGAAGTATCTGGTTCTTATAGTTTAATGAGAGAAGAATTTTATCTTCCAGAAGATATACAAATTCAAGAGCTTGATAGTAATCAATGTGTGAATGAAAAAATGGAATCTCCTCAATTTACTAAAGATATATTAATTGAGTTAGAAAAAAGTCAAAAATATTGTTACAAGCTATATCAAGATATGATAGATTGCAATGTTTTAAAGGAAATATCTAGAATAGTTTTGCCTCTAAGTTTATATACTGAATGGTATTGGCAGATTGATTTAAAAAATCTTTTTCATTTTATAAAGTTAAGATTGGGATTAAATGAATCGAAAGAAGTTAATGAAAATTCATCAAAAGAAATGCGTGAGTATGCCAATATATTGCTTGATATTATTGAAAAAATTGTGCCAATTGCTGCTAAAAGCTTTAAAAATCATATTTTAAAAGGATGTAGATTTTCTTATGAAGAAATAATGGCAATTTCTGCTGCTTTAGATACCAGTAAGTTAAAATTGGATAGTAAAGCATTAAATAGATTAAAAGATAAGCTTAATATTAAATAGTAAACAAAGTTTCCCCTTTTATTGAATTATTGTAATAATGATATATATTTTATAGAAAATAATTGAATTTTATATGCGGTGACTAAGGATATGAATTTTATGTATAGTAGGTTTGTTTTTATATTTTGTGTGACTTGTTTTATAAGTTGTGATTTATTCAAAAATAATAGTAATCAAGGTCATTTATCGAAAGACCTAGAAAGTATTAATTTAAAATCAGATTGGAAAAGTAATCTTGGACTTAATAAAGAAGAGCTTGATACATTAACTTTTTTTGTCAATGCATTAAAAGATGAATTTACAAAAACATATACTAGCGCAGCTAATTTTAATTTTTATTTAAAAGGAGATGTGTTTAAGATAGAAGAATATATAAAAAGGTTTTTATTAAAACTGAAAGATAAGGGTAAAGTTAAAGAACTGATTAGTTATATTAAATATGGTAGAGACAATTCACCTAATGTAGAGGGTAGAGATGAAAGTCTTAATATAGATGCGGAAGAGCATTATAGACTAGAGAGTAGACTTGCTAGTGTTTTTGATAATTATTTTATGTTCTTAAATTCCCCATCTCCGCTTTTTGGTGGTGATCCTGAAGATAAAGTATTGAATGGTATTAAAGATGTGTGTTATGAGTTTAGAGCTTCACATAAACCTTCCAGATAGGATTTATCTTATATCATGATATAATGTAGGTTCAGCAGTTGATATAATTGATAAGATATTTTGGAAATTATATGTTATTTGCAAATAAACAATCACAAAGATATTATACACATCCTAATGATACTGTTGCGTTTAACAAATTATTAAAATTTTTCCCAAGTCCTTCTTTTGTAAATTTTTAGATGTTTTTTAGCTTTAACTCTGGCAATTTCAAGTGAGTTCAAAGATCGCAATAAACTTTGTAAGAGTAGGAGAAAAGAACTCAGGAATCAGATTAAATAAACTTGAAATAAATAAATGTAATTAACAACATGGTGAAAAGACCAGTCAGTGCTGATCTGTCAGCAGTGTGGATAGAGCAGTCGCTAACTTTTTTGTTGTTTTTTTAAATAACAAATGAAATAGTTAAAATCAAAGTCATTTTGCATTGAAGAAAAAAAAGGCTTCCATTAAGTTTTTAATAACATTATTATCATTTGTATTAATACTTAGTGTATTAAAATTATATGTACTATTGATTAATTGTTTTTTGTGTTATTTTTCTGCTTTCATAGTTTGATTCATCATCGTCTTCTTCTTCATATTCAAACTAAGAGCAAAGCTTTTTTAAATTTTCTATGTATTTATAGAGGTCGAAAAAAAGAAGGTTGTTTAAGTAAAAGAATTATTATTATACAATACAAATATAAACT
>NZ_AP027073.1:0-42063 GCF_027925085.1 Candidatus Borrelia fainii | reverse complement strand
AGTTTATATTTGTATTGTATAATAATAATTCTTTTACTTAAACAACCTTCTTTTTTTCGACCTCTATAAATACATAGAAAATTTAAAAAAGCTTTGCTCTTAGTTTGAATATGAAGAAGAAGACGATGATGAATCAAACTATGAAAGCAGAAAAATAACACAAAAAACAATTAATCAATAGTACATATAATTTTAATACACTAAGTATTAATACAAATGATAATAATGTTATTAAAAACTTAATGGAAGCCTTTTTTTTCTTCAATGCAAAATGACTTTGATTTTAACTATTTCATTTGTTATTTAAAAAAACAACAAAAAAGTTAGCGACTGCTCTATCCACACTGCTGACAGATCAGCACTGACTGGTCTTTTCACCATGTTGTTAATTACATTTATTTATTTCAAGTTTATTTAATCTGATTCCTGAGTTCTTTTCTCCTACTCTTACAAAGTTTATTGCGATCTTTGAACTCACTTGAAATTGCCAGAGTTAAAGCTAAAAAACATCTAAAAATTTACAAAAGAAGGACTTGGGAAAAATTTTAATAATTTGTTAAACGCAACAGTATCATTAGGATGTGTATAATATCTTTGTGATTGTTTATTTGCAAATAACATATAATTTCCAAAATATCTTATCAATTATATCAACTGCTGAACCTACATTATATCATGATATAAGATAAATCCTATCTGGAAGGTTTATGTGAAGCTCTAAACTCATAACACACATCTTTAATACCATTCAATACTTTATCTTCAGGATCACCACCAAAAAGCGGAGATGGGGAATTTAAGAACATAAAATAATTATCAAAAACACTAGCAAGTCTACTCTCTAGTCTATAATGCTCTTCCGCATCTATATTAAGACTTTCATCTCTACCCTCTACATTAGGTGAATTGTCTCTACCATATTTAATATAACTAATCAGTTCTTTAACTTTACCCTTATCTTTCAGTTTTAATAAAAACCTTTTTATATATTCTTCTATCTTAAACACATCTCCTTTTAAATAAAAATTAAAATTAGCTGCGCTAGTATATGTTTTTGTAAATTCATCTTTTAATGCATTGACAAAAAAAGTTAATGTATCAAGCTCTTCTTTATTAAGTCCAAGATTACTTTTCCAATCTGATTTTAAATTAATACTTTCTAGGTCTTTCGATAAATGACCTTGATTACTATTATTTTTGAATAAATCACAACTTATAAAACAAGTCACACAAAATATAAAAACAAACCTACTATACATAAAATTCATATCCTTAGTCACCGCATATAAAATTCAATTATTTTCTATAAAATATATATCATTATTACAATAATTCAATAAAAGGGGAAACTTTGTTTACTATTTAATATTAAGCTTATCTTTTAATCTATTTAATGCTTTACTATCCAATTTTAACTTACTGGTATCTAAAGCAGCAGAAATTGCCATTATTTCTTCATAAGAAAATCTACATCCTTTTAAAATATGATTTTTAAAGCTTTTAGCAGCAATTGGCACAATTTTTTCAATAATATCAAGCAATATATTGGCATACTCACGCATTTCTTTTGATGAATTTTCATTAACTTCTTTCGATTCATTTAATCCCAATCTTAACTTTATAAAATGAAAAAGATTTTTTAAATCAATCTGCCAATACCATTCAGTATATAAACTTAGAGGCAAAACTATTCTAGATATTTCCTTTAAAACATTGCAATCTATCATATCTTGATATAGCTTGTAACAATATTTTTGACTTTTTTCTAACTCAATTAATATATCTTTAGTAAATTGAGGAGATTCCATTTTTTCATTCACACATTGATTACTATCAAGCTCTTGAATTTGTATATCT
The DNA here is from genome assembly GCF_027925085.1 of Candidatus Borrelia fainii. Taxonomy (NCBI): domain Bacteria; kingdom Pseudomonadati; phylum Spirochaetota; class Spirochaetia; order Spirochaetales; family Borreliaceae; genus Borrelia; species Candidatus Borrelia fainii. The sequence goes on along the minus strand of NZ_AP027073.1, from coordinate 40,206 downwards.
TCTGGAAGATAAAATTCTTCTCTCATTAAACTATAAGAACCAGATACTTCATTAATCCTAGCTGTTCTATGTCTCATCCATTGTCTTGCAATAAATATGGGAGCCTTAACATAAAAGGTAAAGACAACTTGTTCAAATGGACTTGTATGTTCATTTCGTATTAAATAATCAATAAGTTCATTATCGTCCCTTTTAAAGCTTTCACTGCGATATGAAATTCTTGCAGCCTGAACGATCCTATCATCACTACCCATATAATCAATAAGCTTTATAAAGCCTTTATCTAAAACTCTATAATCCTTATTTAATAAATCTTCTCTTCCCATATTAGTATTCAAAAAAACAACTTCTAAAGATAATTATTTTTAGAAACTTATCTAAATAAAATTTAAGAGAGCTCCATTGAAAAGAAGACTCTCCTTTTCAAACATTAGTATTATAAAATATATTTATATATATATTTTCTTATCTCCTAAAACCTACTAGAACAGATCTTGCTTCTTGAATAAGTTTTTCTATATCTTTCTTTCTTCCCATTACTTCACCTATCTTCAAAGAAGAAGATTCTAATTGACGTAAAGCATTTTCTGCATCACTTCGTGCAATTTCAGATAATTGCGCTGGTACATAAGATAATCTATGTCTCCAATTTGCTGAATTTTTTAATCTTTTGATAATGGATTCCTTTAAAGTGTCTTGTGCTCTCTTAAAAAAAAATTCTGCAGACCCTATACCTTGTATTGCAATATCAATTTCATTTATAAGCCTCTCAAAATTAGAATCTTCTTCCCTTACCCAACTGTACCAACGATTTACATTCTCTATCTCCATGCTATTTTTCCTAAATTTATCCCTTCCTAGACTCAACCCTTTGAAACTTCTTTTCTCTTGGAGTTTTGAGAGTATATTATACAAATCGACTCTTAATCGTTCATATTCATCTTTAAGCTCACGTGCATTCTCAATTAATTTAGCAAATCCAGAACCTTTAAGAAGACTTTCTACCCTTTCAATTTTTTCTTGTGCGTCTTTTTCGTCCTTAGTAAATGGAAGTAAATCTTCTTCGTTTATATTTATTTCTTCTAGATAAGGATAGTATGGGTGATTCTTAAATACTGGAATCTCTGTATTCATATTATTAACAGGCACTAAAGGAAAGTCCTGAACCACTTGATGTTTTACGCCTTCTTCCAATTCACCTTCTTGCTTTCCATCCTTAGGATTTAAATCTTCTACCTTGTTGCTTTGTTTTAAAGATTGTTCTCTTGATTTGAGCATCATTTCATTAAGGGTATTTATATCACATGAAAATAAACTTAAAAATATTAAAATAAATAATGGCAAAATACTCTTATTCATATCGCCCCCTAGCAGGTTATAACCCTACTTAACTTTTAATTCATAATAACTACCATAAAATGTAGTAAACTTAAAATAAAAGAACAAAAAGAACCTTTTAAAATACTACTACAATCAGTGTAATTTGTAATTGTTCAAAAGAGAACATAAGAATCTTACAAAGATACAATAAAAAATCAAAAGCTAAGAGCCATACCGCTCCTAGCTTTTTTTTATTGACTTTATTTTTCAGTTATTTACTTTTAATTAAAAACTAATCTTATAATAATTAATTAAATTATTTATTTTCTAGTTGGGTTTTTTCTGCCTTAGCAGGTGTAAGCGCTGTAATTGCAGATGTTACTGCATCCTTAGCAGCTGTTAACAAAGTCTTTATTGCTGTATGAAGCTCACCAAGTTCTTTAGCTCCTTTATCCCCATTCTTTTGTCCAATTCTATCAATAGCACTCTTTGCATTATCATCAGTAACTTCATTTTTACCAAGATCATTATGTTTGCTTTTCACTGTTTCTAAAAACTTATTACTTGAAGATTTAGCAGAAGTAACCTTTGCCTTTAATTCATCAGAAAGCCCTTCTTTATTCTCTAATAGTCCCAATTTAGTCTTTACAGCTGATATTACACTATGTACACCTGCAAGCAATGAGCCATTTTTGTCTTTCTCATCCTCAAGAGTCCCATCATTTTTAATTTTTTTACCAATAGCTTTAGCAAGCTCATCTATTGACTCAACTAAAGTATGAACTTCTTTTACATCAGCTGCAAAAGCAACAGTATCATTTATCTTTTCACTTACTTTTTTTAAATCAATTACTGACCCATCAGAAGTTGTTGCCTCCCCTTTTTTAACTCCTCCATTATTACATCCTATAAATAAAAATAAAGTCATTAATAACGCACTTAAAGTAATTCTTTTCATTATTACGTGCCTCCTTATTAACTTAAAGGGAGCAAGATAGTTAACAAACTTTGATAAACATAAAAAAGCTTAAGAACATAGATACTGTAATATTTTTCAAAGAATGTGTGTAATTAAACAATCAACAAAAGTGATTTTTGTAAAAAAAATAATTGACAGAAATTCAATTATTATTATCCAGGTCTTTAATATTGGACTTTAATGTTGCTTCTACCTTTTCAAGCTCAAGGTTAAAAGTAGTCTTTAAATATTTAATATCTTAATAAGTAAGTTAATTTTTATAATATCTGTAAGCAAGCTCAATAGCAATATATCTATTAATACCAGCTTTAGTTAAGATCAGTTATAACCATTTGTTGAGTAATTACTGGTTGTGCAAGTCCCATAAAAATACCCTTATATATAATTATAATATAATATGTTAAATGTTATAGGGAAGTTATGTAAGTAAAATGTGATTTAAGAGGTAACTAATATAACATAAAGTATTTAGTCTATTTTCTTAAGTTTATCAAAAAACTCAAATGCAATCGTACCATCAATCTGTTGTTAAAGGATTGTTACCAATAATATTTAGACCTAAGTATTATTACAGATAATAAAAAAGGAAAACAATTCTTATGAAAAGAAGAGTTTCCCTCAAATGACTTTATTTAATTATGTATGTTTTATTTATAAATCCTTATTGCTTTTCACTAGCTTCAGCTGCTCCAGTAGTAGTTTCAGACTGAACAGCTTTTCTTATCTTATCTAGATTGATTGCTACTGTTTTTCTAATTATAAAATCAAGAACTCCTAATACCTTATTTACAGCAGTTACAGCAGCAGCTTTAACTGCTTCAGTCTCATTAGCATGGGGTTGAGTAAACTTACCATCCTTAGTCATAGCCTTAAGAGCAACAGCAGCTGCTAGGTCTGCATTAGTAGCTGCAGTGCCTGCATTTGCAGCAGCAGCAGTACCAGTAGCTAATTTTCCAGCATCATCACCAGCAGCAGGGGCAGCAGGGGCAGCAACAACAGCGGAATTTTTAATCTTATCAATCATAGCCCATGGATCTGCTTTAGCAACTTCACCTGCTAGCTTAGCAGCATCACCTTCACTAGCTTGAGCATTGTTTGTTAATGCTTTAGGTCCATTACCATTATCTACTGTAGCACCAGCATTTCCTTTTTCAATATTTACTCCAGATTTTTCTGCTGCATCAATAATATTTTTAATTTCTCCAATAACAGTATTAACACTATCTTTATCAGCAGCAGCAGCACCAGCAGCACCAGCATCACCAATAACAGTATTACCAGTAGCACCAGCAAGTTTAGTTAAAGCAGCAATTAGTTTTTCAAAGACATCACTAGCACTTTTAATTGCACCCTTAACAGCATCAATTGCACTTTCATTAGAATTTTTTGATTCAGATATTTCATTTGATAGCTTTTTTAACTTATCATTAGTTGTTGAAAGTCCATAGCCTATGTTTTTAAAGTATTCACCAACTTTACTTCTATTGTCATCAGATTTAACTGATGTAAGTCCAAAAGCATCTCCAATAGCATTACTTAAACTAATAATGGATTGTAAGAATTTACTCTTAGGATCCTCAACATTAGCACTGCCACTCCCACAGCTAAGAAGTAAAAATAAAGTCATTAATAACGCACTTAAAGTAATTCTTTTCATTATTACGTGCCTCCTTATTAACTTAAAGGGAGCAAGATGGATAACAACCTTTGATAAACATAAAAACAGAAAATAAAAATAGATACACCTTTATTTACAAAGACTTCGGAGAATGTAACAATACTCAAAGATAAATTATTATTAATAAAATAATTTATTGGTTTTGGTAAAAAAATAACTGATATGTAGTCAAATAAAGAAAAGGTTTACTTAATTCAAATTTACTTATTCAACAATGAATAGACTATGGACATTAATGTTAAAAAAATTCCTATATTAAGTGTAATAAGGGTTCCAAACATCCAACCATGAAGTCTTAATGTACTTTTAAGTTCCATTTTATTAACATCAATCTTATTATCAAGTTCATTGAATTTAGTATCAATTTTGGAATTAAGATTATTCTCAACAGTATCAATCTTATTATCCAGATCTTTAATGTCAGATTTTAACTCATTTTTGACTGTATCAATCTTATTATCAAGTTCATTGAATTTAGCATCCATTTTGGAATTAAGATTATTCTCAACAGTATCAATCTTATTATCCAGGTCTTTAATGTCAGATTTTAACTCATTTTTAACGTTGCCAATTTTATTATCAAGGTCTTTAATATCGGATTGTAAGGTTGCTTCTACCTTTTCAAGCTTAAGGTTAAAAGTAGTCTCTAAATATTCAATATCTTTATAAGTAAGCTCATTTTTATAATATCTGTAAGCAAGATCAATAGCAATATCTCTATTAATACCAGCTCTAGTAAGTTCAGCTATAACCATTTGTTGAGTAATTACTGGTTGTGCAAGTCCCATAAAATCCCCTTATATAATTATTATATAATATGTTAAGTGTTATAGGAATCTTAACTTTATAAAATGAAAAAGATTTTTTAAATCAATCTGCCAATACCATTTAGTATATAACCTTAAAGGTAAAACTATTCTAGATATTTCCTTTAAAACATTGCAATTAATCATATCTTGATATAGCTTGTAACAATATTTTTGACTTTTTTCTAACTCAAGTAATATATCTTTAGTAAATTGAGGAGATTCCATTTTTTCATTCACACATTGATTACTATCAAGCTCTTGAATTTGTATATCTTCTGGAAGATAAAATTCTCCTCTCATTAAACTATAAGAACCAGATACTTCATTAATCCTAGCTGTTCTATGTCTCATCCATTGTCTTGCAATAAATAAGGGAGCCTTAACATAAAAGGTAAAGACAACTTGTTCAAATGGACTTGTATGTTCATTTCGTATTAAATAATCAATAAGTTCATTATTGTCTCTTTTAATGCTTTCACTGCGATATGAAATTCTTGCAGCCTGAACGATCCTATCATCACTACCCATATAATCAATAATCTTTATAAAGCCCTTATTTAAAAACTCTATAATCCTTATTTAATAAATCTTCTCTTTCCATATTAGTAACAACTTCCAAAGATAATTATTTTTAGAAACTTATCTAAATAAAATTTAAGAAAGCTCCATTTAAAAGAAGACTCTCCTTTTTAAACATTAGGTATTAAAGGGTATCTTAAAGTACCTTTACCTGATCTTTTACTATTAAAGACTCTCTAAATAAGACTTAGCATCTTGGATAAGATTTTCTATATCTTTCTTTCGTCCCATTGCTTCACCTATCTTAGAAGAAGAAGATTCTAATTGAGTTAAAGCATTTTCTGCATCACTTCGTGCAATTCCAGATAATTGCGCTGGTACATAAGATAATCTATGTCTCCAATTTTTTGAATTTTTTAATCTCTTGGTAATAGCTTCTTTTAAAGTGTCTTGAGATTTCTCAAAAAAGGATTTTGCAGATATTCTCTCGTAAAGACCATTATCAACTTGAATCCTCAACCTATCAACATGAGACCTTTCTTCATTTAACTGATTGAACAATTGAATTAGTTTCCGTTTTTCTGTCTTATTCTCTTTAGAATAACTTCCTATTTTATTTTTGAGAGCTGAAAGTGTACTATAAAAATTAGATTCTAACTGCTCATATTTATCTTTAAGTTCACGTGCGTCTTCAATTAATTTAGCAAATCCATAGTCTTTAAGAACACTTTTTACCTTTTCAATTTCTACTTGTGCATCTTTTTCTTCCTTAGTACTTGGAACTAAATCTTCTTCTTTTATATCTATTTCTTCTTGATAAGGATAGTATGGGAAATTTTGAGGAACTGGAATCTCTTTATTCATATTATTAACAGGCGCTAAAGGAAAGTCCTGAACCACTTGATGTTTTACGCCTTCTTCCAATTCACCTTCTTGCTTTCCATCCTTAGGATTTAAATCTTCTACCTTGTTGCTTTGTTTTAAATATTTTTCTCTTGATTTGAGCATCATTTCATTAAGGGTATTTATATCACATGAAAATAAACTTAAAAATATTAAAACAAATAATGGCAAAATACTCTTATTCATATCGCCCCCTAGCAGGTTATAACCCTACTTAACTTTTAATTCATAACAACTACCATAAAATGTAGTACACTTAAAATAAAAGCACAAAAAGAACCTCTTAAAATACTACTACAATCAGTGTAATTTGTAATTGTTTAAAAGAGAACATAAGAATCTTACAAAGATACAATAAAAAATCAAAAGCTAAGAGCCATACCGCTCCTAGCTTTCTTTTTATTGACTTTATTTTTCAGTTATTTACTTTTAATAAAAAAACTAATCTTATAATAATTAATTAAATTATTCATTTTCTAGTTAGTTTTTTCTGCCTTAGGAGTTGTAAGACCTGCCATTGCAGATTTTACTGCATCATCAGCAGCTATTAACAAAGCATCAATTGCTGTATTAAGCTCACCAAGTTCTTGAGCTCCTTTATCTTTAGTAGCATTATTTCTATCTATAGCTTTCTTTGCATTATCATCAGTAGCATTTTCTTCTTTCAATTTATCTAAAAACTTCTTACTTGCATCTTTAGCAACAGTAACCTTTGCCTTTAATTCATTAGGAAGCCCAACTGTTTGTTCCAATGCTTCCAATTTAGTCTTTACAGTTGATATTATCTGAAATGCTCCTGAAATTAAAGAACCATTTTTATCAGCATCAGCAGCAAGACCATTTGCTTGAATTTTCTTACCAATAGCTTTAGCAAGCTCGTCTACGGACTTAACTAAGGTCTCTATTTCTTTAACACTTTCTGCAAAAACAACAGCATTTTTTATGTCTGTACTTACTTTTTTTAAATCAATTACTGACCCATCAGAAGTTGTTGCCATCTCTCCTGTAGCTCCTCCATTATTACATCCTATAAGTAAAAATAAAGTCATTAATAACGCACTTAAAGTAATTCTTTTCATTATTACGTGCCTCCTTATTAACTCAAGGGGGAAAATAGCTAACAAACTTTGATAAACATAAAAAAGCTTAAGAACATAGATACTGTAATATTTCAAAGAATGTGTGTAATTAAACAATCAACAAAAGTGATTTTTATAAAAAAAATAATTGACAGAAATTCAATTATTATTATCCAGGTCTTTTAATATTGGACTTTAATGTTGCTTCTACCTTTTCAAGCTTAAGGTTAAAAGTAGTCTTTTAAATATTTAATATCTTTATAAGTAAGCTCATTTTTATAATATATGTAAGCAAGCTCAATAACAATACTCTATTAATACCAACTCTAGTTAAGATCAGTTATAACCATTTGTTGAGTAATTACTGGTTGTGCAAGTCCTATAAAAATACTCCTTATGTAATTATTATATAATATTTTAAGTGTTATAGGGAAGTTATGTAAGTAAAACGTGATTTAAAAGAATCCCTAAGTATAACATAAAGTATTTAGTCTATTTTTTTTAGTTTATCAAAAAACTCAAATGCAATCTTACCATCAATCTGTTGTTAAAGGATTGTTACCAATAATATTTAGACCTAAATATTATTACAGATAGTAAAAAGGAAAACAATTCTTATGAAAAGAAAAGTCTCCCTCAAATGACTTTATTTAGTTATGTATGTTTTATTAATAAATCCTTATTGCTTTCCACTAGCGTCAGCTGCTAGTTCAGCATTTATTTTCTTTAAACCACTATCAATAGTATTTCTTATAGCAATAGTTAATGTATTTAATACTTTAGTAACAGCACTTACAGCTGCACCTTTAACTTCAGGAGCATACTCAGCAGCATCAGACTTACCAGCAAACTTACCATCCTTAGCCATAGCTCTTAAAGCAATAGCACCTGCAATAGTAGCATCTTTAGCATTAGCCTTAGCAGCATCATCAGCTGCATTAGTGCCATTTTTAACAATAGCTTGTAAAATATCAGCACCAGTTACAGCCCCAACAGCTTTAGCAGCATCAGCTGCAGCTTTTTTTGCATTTTCAGCACTATTACCAGCATTATCAGAAGCAAATAACTTACCTGCTTCACCCTCAGCATTAGCTGTTCTTGCAGCAAGATCATCGGCCTTTTTCTCAGTACCAGCATCATGTTTACCTTTATCTTTAAGTACCACGTCTACAATACTTTTAATTCCTTCTACTAGTTTATCGACGTTAGTCCCAGCAGCACCAGCATTATTAGCAGCAACATTACCAAGTAGCTCAGTACCCTCAGAACCAATAGCCTCACTAGCAGTCTTAGCACCATCAATTATCTTACTAAGAGTTTCAATAGCTTCTTTTACAGCCCTCTCAGCTGTAGCAGCATTAGGATACTTCCCAGATTGCATATCAGATAAAATCTTATCAAGGGATGTCTTTGTACCTTGTACAGTATCATGAACGGTTTTAAAGTAAGCTGCAACATCAGACTTCTTAGCAGTAGTATCAAACCCTAATACACCTCCAAGCATATCACCAAAAGACGTAAACACATTTAAAAATTTACTCTGAAGCTCCTCAGTATTAGTACTGCCACTCCCACAGCTAAGAAGTAAAAATAAAGTCATTAATAACGCACTTAAAGTAATTCTTTTCATTATTACGTGCCTCCTTATTAACTTAAAGGGGGCAAGATGGTTAACAAGCTTTGACAAGCAAAATAAAAGCTTAAGAACATAGATACTGTAATATTTGCAAAGACTAAAAACAATGGAAACAACTAGTATGTATGAATTGTTGTCAACAAGAATTTAAATGATTTAAATGATTTTTGTAAAAAAATGACTAAAAGAAATAATTGACAGAAGGTCAATTAAATAAGAGGCTAATTAAATAAATTTACTTTACTAATAATGACATTAATGCTAAAAATATTCCTATATTAAGTGTAATAAGGGTTCCAAACATCCAACCATGAAGTTTTAATGTAGTCTTAAGTTCCATTTTATTAACATCAATCTTATTATCAAGTTCATTGAATTTAGTATCTATTTTGGAATTAAGATTATTCTCAACAGTATCAATTTTATTATCCAGGTCTTTAATATCGGATTTCAACTCATTTTTATAATATATGTAAGCAAGCTCAATAGCAATATCTCTATTAATACCAGCGCTAGTTAAGTTCAGCTATAACCATTTGTTGAGTAATTACTGGTTGTGCAAGTCCCATAAAAATACCCTTATATATAATTATAACATAATATGTTAAATGTTATAGGGAAGTTATGTAAGTAAAACGTGATTTAAAAGAATCCCTAAGTATAAATAAAGTATTTAGTCTATTTTTTTTTAGTTTATCAAAAAACTCAAATGCAATCGTACCATCAATCTGTTGTTAAAGGATTGTTACCAATATTATTTAGACCTAAGTATTACTACAGATAGTAAAAAAGGAAAACAATTCTTATGAAAAGAAGAGTTTCCCTCAAATGACTTTATTTAGTTATGTATGTTTTATTAATAATTCTCTATTATTGTCCACCAGTTGAGCTTTAAGGTGTAATAGTACCTTTTGCTAGTTCATCATTTATTGACTTTAAACCACTATCAATAGTATTTCTTATTGCTATGGTAAGAGTATTTAATGCTTTAGTAACAGCACTTACAGCAGCACCTTTAACTATAGGAGCAACAGCTCCTTGATCAGCAGCACTAGGACCAGCAAATTTACCTCCCTTAGCCATAGCTCTTAAAGCAATAGCACCTGCAATAGTAGCATCTTTAGCATTAGCCTTAGCAGCATTAGCAGCTGCACTAGCGCCATTTTTAACCATAGCTTTTAAAATATCAGCACCAGTTACAGCCCCAACAGCTTTAGCAGCATCAGCTGCGGACTTCTTTGCACTATCAGCAGCACCAGCATTATCAGAAGCAAATAGTTTTCCTGCCCCATCAGCAGCTGTTCTTGCAGTAGAACCATCTTCAGCCTTTTTATCATCACCAGCCTCAGCATCTCCCTTTCCATCAAGTACCACATCTACAATATCTTTAATGCCCTTTACTAAGTTATTGACGCCAGTACCAGCAACACCTGCAGCAGCATCATGAGCAGCAACATTAGCAATTGGGTCATTAGAATCAGAACCAATAGCCTCACCAGCGGTCTTAGCCCCTTCTGCGATCTTTTTTAATTTTCCAGTCAATGTATCAACAAGTGATTTAACTTTTGAGTAATTCTCATTCTTAGCAACTGCGTCTTGCAACTCCTTTTTTACTGATATCATAGTTTTTTCAATAGCAGCAAAATACTTCCCTACCTCACTTTTCGTAGTATCTGCCTTAATGCCAAAAGCATTAGTTACCATATCACCAAAAGACGTAAACACATTTAAAAATTTACTCTTAGGATCCTCAACATTAGCACTGCCACTCCCACAGCTAAGAAGTAAAAATAAAGTCATTAATAACGCACTTAAAGTAATTCTTTTCATTATTACGTGCCTCCTTATTAACCTAAAATTTTATTTCAAAAATTCGATTTTTCAATTTTTTATAAAAAAAATATTATCAATATCTAACTAAATTACGATTTAAAATAAAACAAAGCCCAAACATTAAAATATCTATACAAAACTTTCCGATGAAACTTTTCCCTTCATTACTTACTAAAAAGTAGGATTTTATCTTTTTTTCCTCAAAACCTTTCCCAAAGAAAAAAACACAGATAGGTTCATCAAAAAATGAGTACATTCATAAAACTCTAAATTAAAACTGAATACATCAAAACAAAAACCATGTTTTCAAACAAAGAAAATGATTTTACAAATCAAACTCAAAACAAAACATTGATATTACCATTAATAAATGAACAGACAAATTTAATAATATTGCAAAAAAAATGATTCCTCCGGGAATAAGTTAAAAACAGTTACAATCTTATCAAAGTTTCATTAAATTTTAAATTAAAATTTATTATCTTGTTTTTCAAATTTATTAAAGTATATTATATTTAAACAATAAAATATAAAAAATAATTGCTATTTACAAAAACCGTAAATAGCAAACAATATACCATATATAATATTAAAAGGGGGAAATGTGATATCTTCTTTCAAAAACCTAAAATTAACAAAAATTTTATTAATTTTTTTAATTACAGCGTGTTCTTCCTTGAAGGACGAAGAATATGACAAAATTAACAAGACAACAAGAATATATCAATATTTAAATAAAAACTTAGAATTAAAAGGTGTAATTGACCATAAAAACAACACAACACAAATATTTTTGTATACTAAATTAAGAAACCATAGCATAATCAAACAAACCCCATTAACACTACCAGATGGTACCAAAATAGAAGGTAAAACAAGCTATGAATACGATAATAAATCTTCATCTGAAAAATGGGTCAACACATCCTCTTTCAGCTTAAACAAGACTATGCTAGAGAAAGTTTTAAATGAAGATGAATATGTATATAACAAAGAAAATATTAAAATCCAAGTTGGTTTAGAAACGTTGCAAGTCAATAAAGCCAAAATTCGGGATTTTTTATTAAAATTAAACGCAACTGAAAAGCAGTATACCAAAAAACGACATCTTGACAAATAAAATACTCAAAAATAATAATCAAAGCTTTAAAATTAACGATATATCTCCTAACGTTAGTTTTAAAGCTCTTTTATTATCCTTATCAATTAGTAAAATTTCATATAAAACTTACTTACAAAAAAGTGGCCTTCAAAGCAAGATTAATGTAAAATTAAGAACAAATTCTTACATTCTTACAAAGAAACCAAAAAATATTCTTTCAATCAAACAATTAACATACAAGATATATAAGTTTATTATAAAATTAAAAATCTTACATAAAAACTGAAACAAAATAACGAATTATACAAACAATTTAAAATCTATGTATTTAAGATAAAATGACAAAGGCTACCTATTGTAGCCAACCTATTATTCTAATCAAACAATAAGAGTGAGACTTTAAATCTCAGTCTATAGAATAATTATAAACTATTTTATCTTTTTGTAAAGTCTTTTTCAAAAGTTTTTATGCTATTTTAAAGAAATATTATCAAAAACTTTATATTTTACTAAGACAACATAAATATCTAATTAAAACACAATGGGTTTACTGTACTTTCAGACTGTTATATTTTTCATGCATCTTATTAAAAAAATCTTTCTCATTTTTATATATTTCTTTAAGCAAAAAACTAGCAAATTTTGTGTTGGATTTATAAAAATAAAAACTCTCTTCATCATCTAGTTGAAACCTTAAAGGTTTTAAAGGGTTGACATTATTTTCACTAATGACATTATTATTTTCCAAAACTTTAATTGCATAATCTACACCTTTATTTACAATCAAATCATAATCAATTTTACCACTATCAATTCCTATAACTAGCTTAATATATCTATATATGGAAGTTTTTGCTATTTTATAGCTCTTGATGAAAGATGTGAAACTTTTATATCCATCAATAGCATAGTACTTACTTTCATTAATTTCTTTCAAGACCCTAGCTGTTTCTATTTTATTATAGGATTCTTCTTTTATTAAAATCTTAAGCTTCTTTTTTAATTCTAAATATCTCTCTTCTCTTGTCTTGTTTAAAGACTTGAAATTACACGTTTCTAAATCAATTCTTTTAACTATCTCTATTTTTCTATTCTTATTCATCGTATACCTCATCAAACCTGTTCCAAATGGAACTAATAGTTCCATTTGGAACCAATTATTAATTATCAATCCTACTTAAAAAGTTTTCTAATATTTCTTTATAAGCTTTGTAGTAGTCTTCATTTGGATTAAAATCAACTCTGTAAAAAATAGTTTTTCTTAAATTATCTCGCTTTGGAACACTTCCTAAAAATTTTTCCTTATATTCACTCTCAATAAATTCTTTTAATTCTTTATCTATGGTCTGCCTTTCAATCAGGTTCGTTATTAAATAAAAAGTTGGTAATTCACTTCTAAATATATCCCTCAATCTGTTAGTTATTAAATCTACACTCTCAATTGCCCACTGATCGGTTGGTAAAGGGATGATAAGATAATCAGTTATTATTAAACTATTATTTAGTAAACTTCCTAAAGTCGGAGCTGTATCCATAATGATAAAATTATACCTGTGTTGTATATAACTTAAAAATATTTTAAGTAAACTTTCCTTCAAAGATATACTCTCTTCATTAAACTGACTTAAGGTCAAGTGACTTGCTATAAAATCAAGATTTTCATTAATCTTTACAACTGAATTTTCGATATCCAATTCTTTTTTTAACACTCTGTATATATTAATTTTCTTTATATCTATATTTTGACTCTTTATAAGATTAATGTAAAAACTCGTACCACTGGCTTGTGGATCTAGATCAATTAATAGTGTTTTGTATTTTTTACTTGAAAGAATATTACTAAAAAACAAAGCAGTTGTACTTTTACCAACACCTCCTTTAATTGAAGCTATGGTAATTATTTTTGGTTTTCTTTTATCCATCTTAATATTCCTTTGTCTTCAAGATATTCTTTTCCATAAAATTGGTGAACTTCTCTTTCCAATCTTAAAGTTCTATCTAACAAAGAATTGTAAAACATCCTTTCCTTATTTTTTACTTTCAACAGTGTATGTAAACTTCTCAGATAACAAAAAACACTTCCCTTTTTAAATCTAAATTCAATGTAATAAATTTTTATTATTCTGGATGTCTTTTTTATTTCATTTTCCTTGTAATTTATAATAAATGGTTTTGGTAGCTTTGTAAATCCATAATAAATTCCTATAAATTTGTCTCCTTGTCTCATATGAAATAAGTGAAGACTTTCATATTTATTAGGATCGAAAACATTTCTAAAACATAACCAAAATTTACCTTTATTTGGTCTTGCTTCGAAATTGTTTATCATACTGAAAATTTTTGTGTGGTACATTTTCCTACAGTTCTTTTCTTCTATCTTTTTGAAAAAATTTTTACGCTCCTGATGCTCCTGATCTAGTTCTGACTTTCTCGCCATTAATTTCGCTTTTAACTCATGTGTTGCCTTTTCCACTTTTTTCATATTTCCCTAATTAGAAACCAGTAATCCTGTTTTCATAATTTCTGTTATCAATTTGCTAGCATTTACTATTTCATTAGGATTGTCTATGTAGTTCATCTTTGGTTTCCTTATTTTTTCTCGATCTTGACATAATTTTTGTGCTTTGGTTTTATTTTTGTCTTTAAATTCTCCTATAATCGTGTTAAAATCCGTATTTATATTTTTTTTTGACATAAACCATATTTTATCTTTCTTTTTCTTGAGTATGTTTTTAAAGAATCTTACTGCATCATCTTCACTGTATTCTCTTAGTTCTTCCATGAAATCCTTTAGGTTCCATAGTGTGTTTTTATAGCTTATTTGTGTTTTTACAATGTTTTTCATTTCACTTAGATCTTCATTTTTTATTCCTGTAAACTTTTTTAGTATGATTTTCTCTAACTTTTTCTCTTCAGTTTTAATGTCTTTCAAATTAGAAGAATTCTTATATTTATTATATTTACTTTTCATATAACTTAAAAGATGTGAAAATATCTGATGTGAAATTTTGAATTGTTGATTTTTTTCTTTCAATTTGTCTTTTTTAATAGCATTATCTCTTGCTTGATCTGTGTTTTTTTTATTTTGAGTAAAATAAGCTTGGCTTATTGCTTTATTAGCTATTTTTTCAATAGTTTTGTTGATTATATAGTAAGTGAAACTACCATTGTTTTTTCCAAGTGGGTTAAAGTCGATTTTTAACAGACCAATTTCTTCAAAGTTTTTAATATCGCTTTGTATAGTCCTTTTTGTTACTTTTTTAAATCCTTTTTTTTCTAAAATTGAATTTACCATCATTACAACATTTCTTAAAGAATACCTTCTCTTATTTGTGAAATAATTATGTTGCAACTTTTGAATTACCCAAAACACCTTTAATCTTCGATCTACTACTTTGTTAAATGGCATCTTACTGGTCTTTTCTTGTCTCATTTTAAACTCCTATCGTTTGATCTTTATATTTAAAACGCTAGTGATATTTTAATTAAATATTGGAGAAAAGTAAAGTCTTTAGATAATACATTCATACCTTAAATTTATTTTATATTGTTTTATTTTAATATTATTAAAATAATGTTGTTTTTGTTTGTAAATTGTTTAATATATTATTAAGTAAATATTTAAATATTCTTTTTTAAGAATAGATAGGTTTTATCATGAGGGTTTTTTGAAAATAATTCATAAAATTTTTTTACTTTTTATCTTCATCTTTTGTTCTTGCAATTTTGATACTGCATCAAAATTTTTTTTTCCTTTAGAAGAATCAATAAAATTGGAAATTGCAGGTTATGAATGTTTGGGCGGTAATAAATTTAAAACCCGAGTTCATTATAAAGAGTATTTTGATTCTGTTAAGGATATTAATGGTTACTCTTATTACTTTATATTGGATAAAGGTATGAAAAATATTGAGATGCAGATAATTTTATATTCAAAAGTTGCAGGTTTATTGGATTATAAATTTGGGTTTATTTTTGATTTTGGATTTAAGTTTGATTTTTTTAATGCTATTCCTCCCAATTCATTTGAGTTTCAAGTTAAAAGAATATTTAAGAGAGAAATTGTGTTGAATAGTGGGCTTGATATGGCTGATGATAACCAATTTTCTACTTATACTTTTAGTTTAGAGCATATAAAAAAGATTAACCGTGAATTTGAGATTAGAAATCATGAAGATGATATTAATTCAAGTACAAGTGAACTTATGTATTTTGTGGGAAGTTCCAAGTATTCTACTTTAAGAGAGGCATATATTGTTCTCTATTACTATGTTTTTAAGGCTATTGAGATATTTATGTAATAATAGGAGCTTTATTGGTAATTTTTTGTTATTATAACTTTTATTTAAATATATGTTGAATAGATTGTTTTTGTTTTATAAGTTGATAGTAGTTTAAATAGATGTTCTTATTATTTTTTCTTGCTATAATTTATTTAGTATGTCTTTGAAGGTTAATATAAAAAAAGAGCTTGAGTTTTTTAGAAAAGACTTGGAAGCAATATATGTTAAGTATTTGAAATATGAGATTTCATATTCTAAATTAAATAAGAGTTTGAGTACTCTTGCTGAGAAACATAGGAGTATTCTCTTAAGGAAGGATAAGTTTACTAATCTTTCAATCATATTGAATTTTTCTAAAACCCGTAAAATAATAAAGGAATATATCAATCTTTCAGTGATTGAGGATATAAGACAAAAAAATAAGCTTTTGTTTTTTTGGATTCCTAAAAAAGTAAAGGCACTATCTAATATCGATATAAAAGATTTATGTAGAATTGAGGAGTTGATGGTTTCTAATAATATTTTAGGTAAAAAGGTTTATTTTGAGTCTTTCCTAAGTTTGTTTAAAAGTCCTGAATGGTTAAATAATTATTCCCATCATTATAAGATTTCAAAAATTAATAGTTATAGAAGAGAGCAGATATCGGTTAAGATAAACTTAAAAACTTATATTGAGATAATAAATATTTTGTTGACTCAAAAGAGGGATATCAGGTTAAAGTTTTATGGAGTATTAATGGCAACCGGACGGCGTCCTATTGAAATAATGAAAATATCTAAATTTTATGTTGAAGATAGTGAACATATTTTCATGAAGCATATTGCAAAGAAAAAAGAGCATAATTTAATTCATGAAATTGTTTTTCCCACTTTTGCTGATTCTAAATTGATTATTGATTCAATAGAAGAGATAAGATATATGGAGAGGACAGAAAAACTTTCAAAAGAAATTATATCTTCAAATCTTGCTTATAGTTATAATAGACTATTTCGTAAGATCTTTGAAAATATATTTGAGCCTGAAGAGTCAGTTTATTTTTGTCGAAGGCTTTATAGTAGGTTTTCTTACCTTGCATTTGCTCCAAAAAATATGGAGCTCAATTTGTGGATAACCACGGTTTTAGGGCATGAGCATGATGATATAATAACTGCTTTTCATTACAATCGTTATATCTTGGAAAACTTAGATGATAGTGCTGATATTGATTTGCTTAAATTGATTAAAAGACGGATATACACGTATGTTAGGAGAAAGACTACATATTCTGTTGTTACTATGCAAAGATTAAATGCTTTGATAGAAGAGTGTGGTATGATGGATGAAAATTATGTCAAAACTTTGCATATAATTAAAGAGCTGATGATTGAAGATGGTTTAGAAAAATTGGAAATGCTAAGGGGTCTTAATGTTAAAATTCGTAAGTCTTTCAAGCAAAAATATGGTTATAATTATAATTATGCAAAACTTGGTGAGTATTTAGCCTTGATTTTTGAATATGATGTTTAGTTATATGGCAAAAGAGTTAATTTTATTTTGATATTTAATATTTATTTTGACTAATTTAGAGTTTTTTTTAAAATATTTTGGTTTGTAATATATTTGTTAATTGTATGGATACAGGATTTCTTTATTTTTTTAAGAAGACATTAAGTGTCGATGGTAATAGAATGATTTATATTTCCTATCTTTATGATAGTTTGGTTTCAATTCAACCGATGCAAGATTGGTTAAAAATTGATTTTAGAGACTCTAAGAGAGGTAAGAAATATTTTTTCCTTTTTAAAAGAAGTAAATTAAATGGAGAATTTATTTCTTGTAATTTTTTAAGGACAGAAATTAACTATGGTCTTGACATTAAATTTTCGGATGGCAATCTAAATATTTTTTGTAAGGATAAAAAGTCATTAGACTTTTTGAAATTCAGGGTTGAACGTTTCTTTCAATCTGATTCAAAGTCCCTTAATTTTGCAAATAAGGGTGGAACTAAAGCAAAAATTGGTAAAATGAAAGTAATTAAGGGTAAGATTAATAAAAATGTTAGTAATAGGAACAAAAGTTCTTAAAATCGAAGGGATATCTTTCGTCTAAAATTTTTTTTTCTATGTTTTCAATTTTTGAGTAACCGTTGCCTTTTTTTAAATTGTTTTCAAATAATTTAATTTGTTCTTTGTTATCGAAAAAAGCTACTATTTCAACTTTTCCATCATCTAAGTTCTTAACAAATCCTTTGACTGCTATTTTAGTTGCGATTTGTTCTGTAAAGAACCTAAATCCTACGCCTTGTACTTTACCAGAAATGAGGTATTGGTATTTGTGCATATTTTTATCCTTTTTTATAAAATATAAGAGGAGCTTTTTTAAAATAAACCCCTCTTATTGTTAGTTTATTTTCTTAAAGCTTTCTTAAGAATTGATGTAAGTTTTATCCATTTCCATTCTTATATTGTCAGATAATCCTCCAAATATAATTTGGATAGCATTTCCTTTTTTAAGCATTCCGCTTGCTCCAATGGATTTAAAATAAGTGACGGATTTAACTAGTTCCATTTTATTGACGTTTATTCTTAGTCTTGATGCACATGCGTCAAGATATGTGATGTTGTCTCTACCCCCAAGTCCTTCTAGTACTTTTTTGGCAATTTCTGATATTGCTGTTTTTTGTGGATTTATTTTTGTAACTTCTTCTTCTACTTCTTCACGGCCTGGTGTTTTTAGATTGAATTTTACAATTACAAGTTTGAAAATGTAATAAAATCCAATGAAATAAAATATTCCAATAGTAGGAATCATTATCCAAGTTGTTTTGCTATTACCTTGCAGTATTCCAAATAGGAACATATCAATAAATCCTCCAGAGAATGTTAATCCAACTCCAATATTGAAAACATGTGCTAATAGGTGAGCCAATCCAAATAAAGGAACATATACAAGATAGTAAAGGGCAGGAGCTGCAAAAAGGAATGCAAATTCAAGAGGTTCTGTTATTCCTGTTAGCATTGATGTGAAACTAGCTGATAATAATAGAGAAGCTGCGTTTTTTTTGTTCTCATTTTTTGCGGTATGATACATTGCAAGAGCAGCGCCAGGTAGTCCAAAAATCATTACTATAAATTCACCACTAAAAAATCGTGTTCCTCTTGTAACTTCAAAATGTACAGTATTAGGAGCTGCTAGTTGTTTGAAGAAAATATTTTGTGCACCTGAGACTAGTTCTCCATTAATTTCCATTGTTCCACCCAAAGATGTTTGCCAGAATGGCATATAAAATATGTGATGAAGACCAAAAGGTATTAAAGACCTTTTTATTGCTCCATATGCGAATGAACCAAAATATCCAGATTGTTCTATAATATTTCCAAATGAGATCATCATTCCTTGAATGACTGGCCAAATGCATGTTAAAATTATTCCTACTGTGAACATTACGAGCGTGGTGATGATGGGAATGAATCTTGATCCTCCAAAAAATGCTAAAAATACTGGTAGCTGGATATTATGCAATCTGTTATGAAGCATTACTGCAATAAATCCCGCTACCATGCCTCCCATTACGCTCATTTGAAGAGAAAAGATTCCAAGTACATTTGTGTATTCTTGACTTTTTGAGATTGCCTCTGCTTCAGGTGTTCCAATTGCTATTAATGCTTCTACATTTACGGTTGAAGCATTAATGCCTTGAAGAGATAGAATTCCATTTATAGTTTGATGCATAACTAAGAATCCTACAACTCCAGCAAGAGCCGCTGTTCCTTTTTCAGCTTTTGCCAATCCAATTGGAATTGCCACTGCAAACATTAAAGGTAAGTTTGCGAAAATTACTTCACCTGTATATTTCATTAAAGATAGTATTGCACTTGTTAAAGTTCCCTCTCCAAGTATGTCTTCAATTCCATAAGTTTGAATCATTGTTTTGTTGGTAAGTGCTCCACCAATTCCTAATAAAAGACCAGCTATTGGTAAAAGAGCTATTGGTAACATAAAAGCTTTCCCTACCTTTTGTAGTGTTGTAAATATAGATCCTGGTGATATTGACATAACATCCCCTCCCTTAAATTGTTGTTAAAATTTAATATAATTAACATTTTTAATTATATTATATGATTAATATTAGCAATATTTGTCAATCTTGTAAATAAAATTAAGGACAAAATTATTATAAAGGAATGAGTGGTACCCACCCATTCCTTTTAAGTTTTCATTGTTGAGATGTTTGTAGTTCTTTAATAATTTTTTCTATTTCTGTGTTGATATTATCTGATACAACACCAAATATAATTTGTAATCCTTTATCTTGTCTTATAATTCCTTTAGCACCAAGTGATTTAAAGTAAGCATTATCTTTAACAAGATTGATGTCATATACTTCAATTCTAAGTTTTGTAATGCAGGCACTGTTGTATTTGATATTAGCAATTCCCCCAAGGCCTTTGATGGTTTTAGTTGTAATTTCTCTTAAATTATCAAGTATTTCTTTTGAGCTTGCCCTTGTAGCAGTTACCCCGTCGTCTTCTCTGCCTGGAGTTTTAAAGTCAAATTTGACTATAGCCCATTTAAAGACAAAAAAATATATAAAGAAATAAGGTATTCCAACGTAGAGTATGTTTATCCAACTTGTTCTTTCATTTCCTTGAAGTATTCCGTAAAGGAGGTAGTCAATAAATCCATCCGCAAATGTTACTCCTACTCCAACATTTAAAAGATGCATCAATACAAACCCCATGCCGTACATAAAGACGTTAAATCCAAAGAATAAAATGGGGGCTGCAAAAAGGAATGTAAATTCAATGGGTTCTGTTATTCCTGTTAAGAATGATGTGAATGCTACAGAACCTAAGAATGCTGTCATTTCTTTTTTGCGTTCAGGTTTTGCTACCCACCACATTGCAAGTGCTGCTCCAGGAAGTCCAAATGCGTGTCCTGGCCATTTTCCAACCCAGAACCTTGTTCCTTTTGTAACTTCAAAGTGTCCCGAGAAGTTTGGATCTGCAAGTTGTGCAAAAAATATTTTTTGTGCACCTGAGACTAGTTCTCCATTAATTTCCATTGTTCCCCCTAAAGGTGTTTGCCAAAATGGCATATAAAATATGTGGTGAAGGCCTGTTGGAACTAGTGCTCTTTCAATTATGCCAAATAAAAATGAACCAAAGTAACCAGATTGTTCTACAATTTTACCTGTCATGGCAATTACGCTTTGTATGGGAGGCCAAATAAATACAAGCATTATACCAATAATTAACATTGTTACGGTTGTAACTATTGGGACAAATCTTGTTCCCCCAAAGAATGCTAAAAATTGAGGTAGCTTAATATCGTAGTACTTGTTGTGAAGATATGCAGCAATGAACCCTGAGATCATGCCCCCAAGTACTCCTATTTGAAGAGTATGCATGCCAAGTACATTTGTATATTCAAATGATTTTGCAACAGCTTGTGCTTCATTAAGTCCTGTTGTCATTAAATATGCAGAATTAACTGTTTCGGTAGTTATTCCTTGTATTGAAAGGGTACTGTTTATAGCTTTATGCATAATTAAAAATCCAATTCCTCCAGCAATGCCCGCAGAACCTTTTTCTACATTTGCAAGACCAATTGCAATACCTAATGAGAATATTAGCGGTAAATTTTCAAATACCACACCACCAGTATCTCTCATGACTGATAGAATAATGTTTAAAAGGGTTCCTTGTCCCAAAGTATTTTCAAGGCTATAAGCTTGAATCATTGTTTCATTGGTAAGTGCACCACCAATTCCTAGCAAAAGTCCGGCTGCTGGTAGAAGGGCTATTGGTAACATGAAAGCTTTACCGATTTTTTGCAAAATAGCAAATTTGTTTGAAGTGGTAATCATAATAAATTCTCCTCGTGCTCACTTTAAATATAGTATATATTAATTAAATTAATTAATATATACTATATTTAAAGTGATAATAATTAATAATTAATTATTTTTATTATATTTGAAGAGTTATCAATGTTATTTATTGTGTAATAGTGTTTAAATATTTATAGATTTCTCCGTTCTTGGAAGCATAATCTGATGCTAACTTTTTATTTAAGTCTCTTATATGTGGATTTGCTCCTTTTTCTATAAGAGATTTAATGAAGTTTATGTTGTATCCGCTAATTATGGCATTGTGGAGGACGGTTTTGGCTTCCTGATCTGTTAAGTTGATGTTGCAATTTTTTGACATTGCATAATTTATTATATTCTTGGATTTTGATTTTACTGCGTGAATGAATAGAGGACTTCCATCGGAGAATATTGTGTTTAATGAAAAAGCGTTTGGATTTTGCTCTAAAAAGACTTTAAATTCGTCTAAATTATCATTGCTTACTAATGCTTTGAGCTTACGTTTTTTTTCGATGTATGTTTTATATTCATTTTTAAGTTTAATACTCTTTAGAAAATTATCTTTATTCTCTTTTAAATCTATATAGTAGGGAATTGTATCAATATTATTTTTATAATAATCAATGTTAACTTGAGTATTATTTGAATCAAGATAGTAGACATTTAGTAGTTCTTTGAAGTAATTGTTATCATCTTTGATGATCTCAAATTTAACCTCATGTTTTTGATATTCTTTAAATGGAATTAAATTGTAGTTTTGATCGTAAAATAATAAATCTGTTATTTGACCTTTTGAGTCTTTAAGTACGGGAATGATATTTCCATCTTTATCAACGCCTATGTCTGATATTTTATTATCTAAGTTAGGTAGTTTGTATTTGTTATACATTGGTAGAGTGTTTTCCTCTAATTTTGCAATCCTGTCTTTAATTTCTGTGTTCATTGCTTTAATATAGGCATTATAATTTTTTACGATATCATCTACTGGTTTGTTTATATTTTTTGAATATTTTTCAAAACTAGCATTAAATATGGTGTTTATTGGTGTTAGTTTTGACATTAATTCCATTTTTATTGGTTCTTGTAATTTTGAGAGATACATTTGTAAAAATGTTGCATTAATTTTGTGTACTTCAAGGAAATCTTCTTTGAATGTTTGGAAATTTTCTAGTAATTGTTTTTCTGAGAAATAATAAGACAAGTTAGAAGCGGTTATAAAAAGGACAAATAGCGTTAGGTAATATAGAGAATTAAACTTTTTTATCTTACTCTTAATCTTTACTCTTAAATTTTTGTTAAAGATGGTAAAGGATGTAATACCTATAATAATATATCCAAGATACATAAATATTTTGCTTAATGCATAATAACTCATTTAAGTTCCTTTAAGTTAATTTTTATATTATTATATCAAAACAGATCTATTTTATTTACTTTGTTTTTGCGAAAAAGTATAATCAGATTGATTGTATGCGTATATTTTTAAATTCTTGTGTATTTTTTATTTTTATATTTTTGTTAAGTTGTTCCACAATTTTACTGGATGAATCTGGAGAGGAAGATAATTTAGATTTATTAGCTTTAAAAGCTTTGATGATATATCCTGAGCTTAGAATTTCAAAATCTGATCTAAGTAAATATACAAATTTTAATGATTCTAAGTGTAATTTTGATATTTTGAAAGGTGAACAAAAGGGTTCAGTTTATATTTCTGAGTCTAGTTATAATAATAATGTTGCATATATTAAGAGTCTTTATTTGTATAATAAAAGATTATATAAAGTTATCTTAGCGTATAGTGTGGTTCAAGGTTTGTCTTTTAAATCCGAGGTTTTGAGGTATTTAGATGATCATAATATTAAAGAAAAATTTCCTTTAAGAATAAATTTTCCTTATTATAAAATAGATATGGATAATAGATCTTGGATTGTACTTAGAAAAGATTTTTTAGATATGTTTATTCAAGATAAGAATGCTTTAATTTTTGCTAAACGAAAGTTGGAAAACATACTTAAAAGCTTTTCCAATCAATAAGTTATTTATTCTAATTCTTCGAAGATTTTTTTTATGCTTTCTTTTCTTGTGTTTTCTCTTTTTTCTAAATCTATAGCTATTGATTCTTTTAGATTATCTACATTTTGCAGTAAAAGCTCCTTAGCCCTTGCTCTATCTATTTGCTTAACTTTTAGTTTTTTTTGTATCTTGTTTTCTTTCTCAAGTCTGTGAATCTCGTTAAGCATGCTTAACTTAAAGTGTATTATATTTTCAGATACTTGAAATTCTTTTGCCATTACTTTTTGAGGATATTTTATCGATTTGTATTGAAATACTTTTAGTTTTAAAGTAGTAGTTGGGATTAATAAGTTTGTTGCAAATGTGTTGGCTTCTATTGTCATTTGGTTATCTTGAGTATTAATCGTATCTGTTCTCTTTGATGGATTAAAAACTTGATATTTATGCATTAGATAATGGCCGAGTTGTTGTGCTATTGCAAATCTTTTGTTTTGTAGATTCATTGTTTCGTTTATATATATAGTTTTTTTGTTTGGTTTGATGTATCCGGCAAAATTTTTGTATTTGTCTTCAAATGAAATTTCAAATACTTTAAGTCCTTCTCCTATTGCAATCTTTATGATTGGTACTGGGATTAGTAATACAGCATATTTTGAGATTATATAATCAGAATAAATATAAGGGGCTTTAATATATGAGCTAAAATTATTGGATTTCATTCAATATAAACATTCTCCTTCTAGTATTGTATAATATAATTTAATTATGAGATATAGTTTTTTCTTATTTGTTTTGTTTTTTTTTTCATGTAAAACCTTAAATGTACATGACTTTTTAGATGAAAAATTTGACAAAATTGAGAGAGCTAATTACTTCCTTTATTTTTATCCAAATAGTCAAATCTATATAAAGAGGGATAAATTGACTAATGATTTTTCTGTGTTTTTGAATGTTGTTTTGGATTCGAAGTTAAATTTTGATAGTGGTTATTTAAAATTAATTCAAGATGATAACTATATTGGTTATGTTAATATTTCTAAGGTGGTTAGCATTGGGAATTTTAGGTTCTTGTATGTTGATATTGATAAAAGTAATGCTGATCTTATCTTAAGGGCTCTTAAGCCATACAGAAGTTTATCTTTTGTTTTAGATGATCATTCTTATCAAGTGTGGACTAGAGGGACTTTTGAATATGACGCTAAATTTATTGATGTTGATTTTGAGAGTACCCGAGATACTTTAAGATATGCCCTTGAAAATAATATTTTATAGTAGATTGTGTTTTTGTGTAAAAATTTACAGTAAATTTATGACAAAATTTTCTAATAGGTATATTATTTTTTACTGTTTTATTTTCTTAATGTTTTCTTGTGCAACTATTGAGTTTGAGAACATTCATGGGTTAAGTAGAAATTCGAAATATGTTAGGTTAATTTTTGATGAAAATAAGGTTTCTTTAAGGCATTATTTTACTATTTCTGGCAAATTTAATTTAAGATATAAAGAACCACTGTTTTTGCAATGTGGTAATGACATAGTGGCTTCGTTTTTACTTGGGCGTTATAAAAGAATTGGTGATGAATATATTCAGACTTTCTTTAGTGTTGGTAAGGATGTTTCTTTAAAAGTATACTTGGAGCTTATTAAGACTGGAAAATTTTTTATTGTAAACAGTTTTGGTAAAGTTCTTAAAACTATTGTTTTTTCACATCGGCCCGATAGTGAAGATATTTCACTTCAAAATAATAAGGTTAGCCCATAATATATATGATACGAGGATACGAGTTCTAAAGGAATGTAATTTCATTTAATTAGTACAAATTTTAAATCTGTGCATGTTTTTTTGATGTTATTTTAGTTTGTTTTTTATGATATTAGTGTTAATTATTGGTGATCATAGTATTAATTTTGGTTTTCTTATACAATAAAAATTGTCTGGAAGGAGGAGTTATTTTTTTGAGTAAAGGTAGAGAGACATTAATGTCACAGATTAAAAATAATAGTCTTGATTATAAGACAGAGATTATAGCTGGGCTTACAACATTTTTAAGCATGGCGTATATAATAGTTGTTAATCCTTATATACTCTCTAGTGCAGGTATGCCTTTGGGAGCCTTGGTAACAGCGACATGTTTAACAGCTGGGTTTGCTACTATTTTTATGGGGGTTTTTACTAATACTCCTTTGGCATTGGCTTCTGGAATGGGAATTAATGCATTTTTTGCATTTTCTGTTGTTAAAGGTATGAATATACCTTGGGAAGTAGCTTTGGGAGCAGTTTTTGTTGAAGGTATTATTTTTATTATTTTATCTTTATCTGGGGCACGTGAGAGCATTGTAAATGCTATGCCGGTGAATTTAAGATGTGCTATTACTGTTGGGATAGGATTATTTATTGCCTTTATTGGTTTTGTAAATAGTGAAATAATTGTTAGGAACGAAGCTACATTAATTGGTCTTGGGAATATTAAAAATTTAAAGGTTTTCCTTACCTTGTTAGGTATTATTGCCATATTTATTTTTGAACTTAAAATGGTTAGGGGCAGTATATTATTATCAATTTGTATAACTACTTTAATGGCATGGTGCTATGCGCTTGTTGATAGAGAAGCTGCGGTGAGTATAGGAATTAGATTGCCAGATGGTGTTTTAAGATATGAATCAATTGCGCCTATATTTAATAAATTAAACTTTTCTTATATTTTAGGTGAAAATTTTTGGAATTTTGTTTTTATAGTATTTATTTTGTTATTTAATGATCTATTTGATACTGTTGGCACCTTGGTAGGTGTTGCTTCAAAGGGAGATTTGACTGATAATACGGGTAAGATACGTAATGCTAGTAAAATATTACTAGTTGATGCTATTGCTACCACTTTTGGAGCAATTATGGGGGTCTCTCCTGTAACTACTTATGTCGAGAGTTCTACAGGTATAGCTGAGGGTGGAAGAACAGGTTTAACATCAGTTGTAACAGGTATTTTGTTTTTATTGGCAGTATTTTTTGCACCTTTATTTATTGCTGTTCCGTCTAGTGCAACTTCAGCTGCTTTAATATATGTGGGATTTTTTATGTGTAAAGAAATAAAGAATATAGATTTTTCAAATATGAGAGAAGCTATTCCAAGCTTTTTGATATTGTTTTTGATTCCTTTGACTTATAGTATAGCTTCAGGAATAGGAATTGGGATAATTTTTTATGTTATTATAAATGTATTGCATAGTTTATTTACCAAAGAAAGTGTAAAAATCGCTCCCACCATGCTTTTATTATTTTGTGTTTTTATTTTAAAGTTAGTATTTTCTCATTAAATTGTTTATTCTATTGTTATATCTGAGATCAAATATTTTTTAGTGTTGTTCTTTGTTGTCTTTTATTCCTAGATCATAATTTATGGAATTGAATTTAATAATTTTATAGATATATCAATGGTTTATAGTTTTATTGCTTTTCTCTTGAGTTTACTGGTTTATAATCTCATCGATTTGATTATTATATTGATAGATATATTTTTTCATATTAATGTTTTAACGTTAATTTTTTCTGGGTAAGAGCATAGAAAATTACTAGAATAAAAATTAAATTATTTTTAATAGACCAAATACTTATTGCCTTTTTGACTTGTATATAAGTAAATATGTAAATATATTTTGTTAATTTTTGATTTGCATATTATTAAGTTAATATCACTGTTTAAAGCCGATTGTAAGTTTTTGTTTTTAGTTTATATCCCTGAGTTTTTTTATTAGCTCTTTTTTATTAGAACAATTTTTAAGGTTTTTTTTCTGTATTTAAATCTAATTTAACATATTGTATAATTTAATAGCTGATATTAATTTATATTTGATATAATATCATCATTTTAATGACAAGGGGAATTTTTATGAAGGAATATTTGTTTGTCTTGTCAATTGTAGGGTTTATACTTATAGCTTGTGATGTTAAGGGACATGATATAGGTAAGTCTGATATAGATAATGGATATGGGAAGTATGTTTCAAAGGGAATTGGAGTTAAAAAAAACAAAAGTAGTAATCTTGTTAAAAATACTGTTAAGGTAAAAGTGAAGAAAAAAACTTCTTCAAATGAGACAATCTTTAATTTGCGATTAGAAATAATTGATTTGATATCTAAAGAAATTGACAAGATCAAATATTCTGAATTAAAAATCATGAGTGAACCTCATAATTTTTATGGTTTACCTTTTAGTTACATTATCTGTAGTAAAGATAAATTTGTTTTGGGGTCTTCTTATTCAGTATGCGGCAAACTGTATAGAAGAAGATTTTATGCATCACTTGATTATGATGAGCGTAAGTTTGAGGGTTTAGGGAGATGTTTTGCTAAAATAAATCTTAGTGGAGTTGTTGATATTTTAAACTTAGTTTTTAGTGTGGTATCTTATGAATATCAATCAGAGCTTGAATATTTAATGGAAATTATAAATTTTAAAAGAGATATGTTGTTGGCTATGTCTATTAGAGATTTAGATTATATTAAATCAAATCTTGAATGGATTTTGTCTCTAAAGAAGACGTGGAATGCTGGAGTGGATGAAATTATTTATTTTATGAATAGAAATTTTAAAGGAACAGAGTTTATGTTAGAAGAGTTTAATCATTTCATAAATCAACGATTTAAGTCTTTATTAGAACAAATGAAAAAAGTTGGAATGTTGGTTGCTGCGATTTTGGAATTGATATCTTAATGTTTGTTGAGACTGAAAATAATAGATTTTTGTTGAATTTATAAAATTATTTTGCAAAGATTGATGTAAAAATTTCAAGTCCCACTTGTTTTTTTGTTGTTACTTTTGATGCTTTATTATTTAATAATGTTTGCAGTGATGCTGTAAACATTGTTTATGAGATAATTTAACCATAAATGGGTGATCTAATTGTCAATTTAGGTAACTTGATATTATAGGAGTAGCAATTATTAGCTCTCATAACACTCTTCTTTTTGTTTTAGAGTATTGTTTTTTGTTTGGTTAGTTTAAAAATTTAAAAATGAAAAAGAGTCAACATCAAACAGTCCTTTGTCATTGATTTTTAAGTGAGGAATTACCGTTAATGACATGAAAGATAATGTCATTAAGGGAGAATCTAAATTAGAACCTAAAACGTTCCTACAAAAATTATTTAGTTGAATGTATTTTGAAGCAACTTCCTTGGGTGGGTTCATGCTCATTAAACCCGCAATTGGCAATTTTAATATTAAGGTATCTTGGTTATTTAAAGCACATAAACCCCCTTTATTCTCAATAATGAGATTTGCTGCTTTGCATAAATATTTATCACTAGTACCAAGAACTATAATATTGTGAGAGTCATGAGCAACTGTACTTCCAATAGCTCCATTTTTGAGTCCAAAATTTTTTATAAAACCTATCGATATTTTGTTGTGATTGTTATATCGATTTATTACTGCTATTTTTAAAATGTCTTTACTGATGTTTGATTCAAAGTTTGGTGCTAATAGATTACTGTCAGTCATGGTTTTATTAGTGATAATTTGATTATTAATGCAATTAATTGTTGGTATAGTTTTACTTTGTGTAGAAAATTTAAAGTCTTCAATTGATTTTTTGCTGCAATTGAAATTGTTGATAGGATTTTCATTTAGTAGCGGGATATATGATTTACCATCACTAAATACTAATTTACCATTTATGTAAGTTTTGTCTACTTTAAATGTTTTTAGATCTTTAGTAATAATAAAATCAGCAGGATCCCCAACTCGTAGTAATCCAACTGGGATTTTATAGTGCATAACAGGGTTAATACAACCTATTTTCAAAACGTCGAAAAAATCATGACCATATTCTATAGCACGTGCAACCATTAAGTTTATATGCCCGTTAAGCAAGATATCAGGATGTGCGTCATCACAACAAAACATTAAATGATCTAGGTATTTTCCTGAACATTCACTAATTAGAGGGTGTAAAGCTTCAAAATTTTTAGCCGCACTGCCTTCTCTAATTAAGATTTTCATGCCTAAAGATAACTTATATCGTGCATCTTTTATTGTTGAGCATTCATGATCGGTACTAATTCCTGCAGATGCGTACTTTAAAACTGATTCTTGTGATAAACCGGGTGCATGTCCGTCGACAACTTTTTTACGCTTCAAAGCAGAATGAATTTTGTTCATTACTTTGGGATCTCTATTGAGTACACCAGGACAATTCATCATCTCAGCTAGATAATAGATATTATCTATTTCCAGTAGCTTATCTACATCTTGATCATCCAAGACGTGACCGGAAGTTTCAATTTCTAAAGGCAAAGATGGAACACAAGAGGGTGCACCAAAAAAAATTTTGAAATCAATTTTATTGGAATTTTTTATCATGAAATTAATACCATCAATACCATTGACATTTGCTATTTCATGGGGATCGCTTATTGTAGATACGGTTCCATGTTGAACTACTAAATGAGCAAAATGTGATGGAATAAGCAAGGAACTTTCTATATGTATGTGAGAATCAATAAATCCTGGTAATACATAGTCTTTTAAAGATTCATTAGTTCTTTCTATGTTGAAAATGGTACCATTTTTTATTGTTATATGAGAAGGGTAAATTTCTTTATTCAAAATATCGATGTAATTTGCTTTAATTAGTAATAAATTCATTAGTTGTCCTTTAAGATAATTCTTTTTTTATAATATGTTACTGAAATATTTGCTATATTAATATATATTAAATTCAAAAAATTTTAACACCAATATATTTAGTTTATATCTTTCTAGAATATAAGGTGTGTAGTTCTTTTGTTGATTTTCATTGTATTTAGTGTAATTTTTATGTTAAAATTAATATTTTTTAAAAAAAAGGTAAGATTTTGATTGAAAAATTAGGAAATAGTGTTAAGTATTACAGTTATTAGCAATTTTTGTGAAGCAATGGAGGATTTTGCACTTATGTGTAATCATAAATATTTGGTGTTTAAGTTATTAATTTTTTTATTAGTTTGTTTCAATGGATATGCTATTTCTAATAAAAATAGTAGTGTCTTAGTAGTGTTTGCTATGGATTCTGAAGCTGATGAGTTGAATAAGCTTATGTCTCGTAAAGAAGAGATAGTATTGAAGGATTATGGGCTTAAGAAAAAAATCGTTAAAGGCAAGATATCTAATCGCAATGTTATTTCTGCTGTTGTGGGTATTGGAAAGGTAAATACAAGCCTATGGACTAGTTATCTTTTGTCAAAATATAATATAAGCCATGTAATTAATTGTGGTGTTGCTGGTGGGGTTATTAACCCTAAGGTAAGTAATCTTAAGGTAGGCGATATAATAGTATCTTCAGAGGTGGCTTATCATGATTTTGATTTGATTAAATTTGGACATAAAGTTGGACAGGTCCCAGAATTACCTCAGAAATTTAGTAGTGATAGAAATTTGCTTGAGAAGGCTTTAAAAGCTATTAAAACAAAGCTTAAAGGTGTTAATGGATATTCAGGATTAATATTAACAGGAGATCAATTTGTTGATCCAGTTTATTTGACAAAAATTGTGGCAAACTTTGAGGATGTTATAGCTGTAGAGATGGAGGGTGCGGCATTGGGACATGTTGCACATGTCTTTAATGTTCCTTTTATAGTTGTTAGATCTATATCTGATATTGTAAATAATGAGGGCAATGAAGTTGAATACAACGAATTTCTTAAATTGGCAACAGTGAATGCGGCTAACATGGTACAGGAGATCTTGAAATTACTCTAATTATTAGGTCATTTGATGGTTATGAATAATGATAATTTAACTTTCTAAGTTAGTTAACATAAAGTTGTTTATAACAGGATGTTAGTATAAAATATCTTATACAAATTAATAGTTAATGAATTTGTTAACTTGTCTATTTGGGTAATAGATTGATAAGGCAAATGAGTTTTTGCCTATCCTTATTTAAGGATTATAGGTATGAATTTTGTCTTGTCTTATTATGTACATTGCATAATCAGTTGGTTTGATTGTTAAACTTGATAAGTTTGATAAGATTATCTTTTTTAAGTTTATGAGTAAAACTAATTTTTTAAGGAATTTATAGTGAATAGTGGTGCGGTGGTTGTATTAGATTTTGGCTCTCAGTATAGTCAACTGATTGCGAGAAAAATTAGAGAGATGGGTGTTTATACAATAGTCATTGCATATTCTATTTCTGCAGAAGAGATTAAGGATATGTATCCTGTGGGGATAATTTTAAGCGGAGGACCTGCTTCTGTTTATCTTGACGGAGCTCCTACTGTGGACATTAATATTTTTAGCTTAGGTGTACCGATTTTAGGGATATGTTATGGAATGCAGCTAATCATTAAATTGTTTGGGGGCGTAATTTCTAAATGCGATAAGCAAGAATTTGGTAATACTGAACTATTTATCGAAGATAATCAATCTAATTTATTTTTTGGTCTTTCCAATAAGTTAAAAGTAATGATGAGTCATGGAGACAATATTGAAAAGGTTCCAAGCAATTTCAAACAAATAGCTTATACTGAAACTTGTATTGCTTCTGTATTTAATGAGGAGCAAAAAATTTATGGATTACAATTTCATCCAGAGGTAACTTGTTTAGAGGTTGGTAAGCAAATACTTAAAAATTTTGTTTTTAAAATTTGCCAAGCTCAGGTGAACTGGAATTTAAGTAATAGCATAGATGATTTTGTGGAAAAAATAAGACTTCAAGTAGGTGATAAGAAAGTAATTTTGGGACTATCTGGTGGAACAGATTCTTTAGTATGTGCATTATTAATAAATAATGCAATAAAAAGTAATTTAATCTGTGTTTTTATAGATACTGGTTTGTTGCGCAAAAATGAAGTTAGGGATATATTAGAACTTGGTAGACAGTACAATTTAAACATAAAATATGTTGATTCTTCTTCAATATTTTTGAAGAATTTAGAAAATATAGATGAACCTGAAGAGAAAAGAAAAATCATAGGAAAAACATTTGTAGAGGTTTTTGAAAAGGTAGCATTAGAAGACAAAGATGTAGAATTTTTGGCACAAGGAACGATTTATTCAGATGTAATTGAGTCTGAATCGGTGAACAATGTTTTTTCATTACATATCAAATCACATCATAATGTAGGGGGCCTTCCAGAAAAAATTAGATTAAAACTTTTAGAACCGTTAAGAGAGCTTTTTAAGGATGAAGTAATCCAATTGGGAATTCAATTAGGGATTGAAGAAAATGTTCTTTATAGACATCCATTCCCAGGTCCAGGATTGGCCATAAGAATACTTGGTAAGATCTCTCAAGAAAAAATTAATATTCTTCAGGGAGCTGATAGTATTTTAATAGAAGAGCTTTTGGCAAATAATTTATATTATAAGATAAGGCAAGCATTTGTAGTTTTATTGCCTGTAAAATCTGTTGGAGTGATGGGGGATAACAGAACATATGAATATACAGCTGTTATTCGATGTGTTAATACTTTAGACTTTATGACTGCTAATTGGGTTGAATTACCTTATGATTTTTTAAGAAAAGTTTCTTCAAGAATAACTAATGAAGTCAGAGGTATAAATAGAGTTTGTTATGATATTTCTTCTAAGCCCCCAGCAACAATAGAGTGGGAATAATAAAAATAAGGAGAAGTGATTGATAGAGAAAGTAATAAAAGAGGCTTTGACTTTTGATGATGTTTCTTTAATTCCTAGAAAATCATCTGTATTACCTAGTGATGTTGATTTAAAGACAAAGTTAACAAAGAATATATCTTTAAATATACCTTTTTTAAGCTCAGCCATGGATACGGTTACAGAAAGCCGAATGGCAATAGCTATGGCTAAAGAAGGTGGAATAGGAATTATACATAAAAATCTCACCATTGAAGCTCAAAGGAAAGAAGTGGAAATAGTAAAGGTTTATCACCGGACCGGAATTATAAAAAATCCTATCACTATTGATGAGAATGCAAATGTACAGGAAGCTAAGATATTGATTAAAAAACATAAGATCTCTGCATTGCCTGTTACAGATAAAACAGGTAAAATATTAGGTCTAGTAACTAATAGAGACATTAAATATATTACGGATAATAATGTTCCTATAATAAATGCAATGACAAAAAAATTAATTACAGCAAAAGAAGATATAACGTTAACAGAAGCTAAAGAAATATTATTTAGACATAAGATAGAAAAGCTACTTATTGTTGATGAGGCAAACAATTTAAGAGGATTAATGACCTGTAAAGACATAGATCATGTGGAGCATCAAGAGTATTTTCCTAATGCATGCAGAGATGTGAAAAATAGGCTAAGAGTAGGAGCCGCTGTTTCTATTGATGTTGATACTTTAGAGCGTGTTGAAGAATTAGTCAAATCGGATGTTGATGTAATTGCTATTGATTCTGCACATGGACATTCTACGAGAGTAATTGAGCTTGTAAAGAAAATTAAAAATAAATACCCAAATTTGGATGTTATTGCAGGTAATATAGTAACTAAGGAAGCAGCCCTTGATTTACTTGATGCAGGAGCGGATTGTTTGAAGGTTGGAATAGGTCCAGGGAGCATATGTACAACAAGAATAGTTGCAGGAGTTGGAGTACCGCAGTTAACTGCCATTCATGATGTTTTTGAAGCTTGTAAACATACAAATACTTGTATTATAGCGGATGGTGGAATTAGATTTTCAGGAGATATAGTTAAAGCAATTGCAGCTGGAGCTGATAGTGTGATGATAGGCAATCTCTTTGCTGGTGCTCATGAATCTCCTTCAGAGGAAATAATTTATGATGGAAAAAAATTTAAAGTTTATGTTGGTATGGGGTCTCTTTCTGCTATGGCTAGGGGCTCTAAATCAAGATATTTCCAATTTGAAAATAAAGAATTCCCTGGCAAATTGATTCCTGAAGGCATTGAAGGAATGGTTCCTTATGTTGGAAAATTAAAAGATATTATATTTCAATTAAAGGGAGGTCTGATGTCTGGAATGGGTTACTTGGGAGTGGGAACAATATTAGAATTAAAGACAAACGCTAAATTTGTAAAAATAAGCTCTGCTTCTTTAAGAGAAGCCCATACACATGATGTTTTTGAAAATAACAAATAATATAATTTGATTATGTTTAAGAATGCTAAGGTTTTATAGTATTTTTAGTATTAAGAGGAAGAGGAGAGTGTTTGTCAAGTTCATCTTTCTTTTGATAGTTTATTATTATAGCTGCAACTTCTGTAATAATTTTTTGTTATATGGGATTAGAGTTTTTATTGCTATTGACTGGGATAATAAATTGCTGTTTTTAGTAAATATGTAAAATTTTAAGGTTTAACAATTGGAATGATATTGAAGTTTATAGTATTATTAGTACTTATTCAATTGCTAAGCATATGTAAATATCATATTGACAGTTTTAATCAAGTTATAATACTTAGTGTTAATATAAATTGTTTTTCTTGTCATATATATATAATTATATGTTAATATGATCATCATATTTCTATGATGATATTTTGATTTATAAATGATTCATTTATAAATTGGCTAGATATTTAATGGTGAAAAGAATATATCATAATGTTTTATTATCATTATTATTATTATTATTAATGTTATTGATGGTTGTAAGTTGTAATTTAAAACCCTTAAACAAGCTTCAGGGTAATTTTCATGGAACTAGCCATAGTAATAATTCTGGAATAACACCAAAGTTTAGTCTTGATGAGTTTTTAAATTCGTCTAGACTATTGAGGAAAGAACAAGCAGCAGTGCAAAGTATACGAACTATAGTCACTCATCCTAAAATTGGTAGTAGTGAAAATTATAGGACGTATACTGATTCTGATTTTTTTAGTTTGTTAAATAACTTAGGTATTGCTAAGGTTGAGGAAATGATAACAGTTTATTTAGAGGTTCAAAAAAAGCAAGAAGAGGCCTTAGTAGCTGTCAAGAATATTAGTTTTACTGAAAATAAAGATAATTATCTAGAGAAGTTAGATAATTACAAAAAAAACTATCCTATGCATTTAAAAGGGTTATTTAATAAGTTGATTCCTAATGATGTGTATGTTAATGTTATAGGTGATAATTATATTACTAAATTTATTGAAATTATAGATGAGGTTAAAGCTATTACAAAGGTTTTAAAAGTTTTTGCATCTAAAAGTATTACTTTTGATGAAAATACAGTATTGATATATATATTAAATATATTGGTAAATCCTTTGATTGGTAAGGTAGAAGGTTACAAGACTTATGAGAGTCATGGACGAGTTTTTTTCTTATTTGGTAGCTTGGGTTTGACTAAGGTTAAAGAAATAATAAAAGTTCATGTAAATTCTGTTAAAGCACAATTAGACGCTGAGGATGCTATAAAGTTTGTTAAAGATGAACATTTAAAACAACAGTTACAAAATAGATTTGATACTCTTAGTGCTGCTTACTCATTGCATATAAAAGAGGTGTTTAGTAAGTCTTCTCTTGATGATATTTATAGAGCAGCTATTGTAAATGTTAATTACGATGCTGAGTTTAATAAGATAAAAAATGAGGCGACTATTCTTAATCCTTAAGGAGAAGTAAGCCTTAGATTAAAATCTAAGGCTTTAGTTTTTAATTTATTTAATTTTAATTTAGATATGTAAAATATTAATCATTTTCATTAGTATATTTTAATTTAATATTTGCCTTTATTTGTAGTATTATGATTATAGTAACATATTCTATTACAATAGACATTATTTAATAGCGCTTTTTATAATATGTTAATTGTTGTTTACCTTGTCTTTAAATGAGGTTTTGATATGTATGAGGTAATCGATGAAATTTTTTCTAAAAAAATACTTGATATGCTTAATATGCACAAACTTAAAACTTTAAGCATATCTGTTAAAAATTTTCCCGATGAGAGTCATGGCAGTATTTTAAGTCTTGCTAATAATTCTGTTAAATTAAAGTTTAAAAAGGAACTTGTTGAATATAATTTGAAAAAATATATTGATGATTTTACAAGGTTTTTGGTTTCATCAGAAAGTAATTTTTATGTTTTTACTGATGATGATCTAGAAAAACTTGGATTATTGCTTTATCCTTATCTCTCATTTGGTATTTTAAATGGGGGTTGTGCGACTAGTTATTTTGATATACTGAAAAATAAAGATTTTAATGAGGAATTGTATTCTTTATATGCAGATAAAATACTTGAAGCTAGGGGGTTTTTTGGGCACTTGCCAAAGGGAATAACACCTGCCTATGTTAATAGGGATGGTAGTTATGGATTTTCATTTTTAGCATTAAAAATACGACATCTTTTAGTGCTCTCTAAGAGATATTATGAGCTTTATGGTAAGAGTATTAAGCCTTCGATTTTTCAGATGACAAGTTCTAGGACTTATAAACTGATTTCTAATTTTTTAGATAATATTTTTGATGATAGTTTGATTAGAGATTTAAATTCTTGTGGTTTGCAAAGTGCAGATATTTTGACAGCGATTCAGCCTTTGGTTTATTGTTATAATAAATTAGATGATGGTCAATATGAATATTTTAGCTATTGTGCTAATGGCAAGAGAACTTTTTTGGCTTTACCGGCTGGTCATGGTCAAAATTTTAAAGTTCTAAGAGATATTTATTTTAAACTCTATAATTCTGGAAAAAGATTTGTGTATATTGGTAATGTTGATAATATTGGTTTTACTGTTAATTTACGTGCTCTTGCCATAATGGCTATAACTAATAGTTCCTCAGGTTTTGAATTTAGTGTTAAAACTCCACTAGATACAAAAGGTGGAGTTTTAGTCTTGGATGATGATAATCATTTAACATGTGTTGATATTGGTAGTGTTATTTCTAAAGAAGCTATCTTAAAGGCTGAATGTAGAGGTGATAGGATTTTGTTTAATTGTGCTACAGGTCTTTTTAATTTAGAATATTTGATAAAAAATATGGATAGAATAATATCAAATATGCCTATGAGAATTATTGAACAGGATAAAGAGTTTGGTAGATATACCGCAGTTGAGCAAATAACATGGGAAGTTATAAAAATAGTAGATAATCCATTAATTTTTGAGGTTAATAGAGAAGATAGGTTTCTGCCCGCAAAATTATTTGTTGATACACTTATTATGAGTAATTACATGGATGATAAATTTTGGGGAAATATTTTTGATATTGCTAGATATTTAAATAATGCTCTTAATAATGCATTGAAGAATAAATATGATTTGGTATTTAAGAGAGGTAAGTGGGATGTTTAGATTTATGTTATTTGGCTTTTTATTCTCTAGTTTGGTTTTACTAGGCTCCATCCCCGATATAGATTATGATTATTTTGAAAATGATAAATTTGATCTTGTAGATATTGATGAATTTTTAGGAAGAGTTAATGTTAAGAACATTTTGAGGGGCCGTTATTTTTTTATTGGCATTAGAAATGTTGCTAATCCTAGTGCTGTGCAAGCACTAAGTAAAGAAAAACTTGATGAAATAAGAGAGATAAATCCAGTAGGAATTATTTTATTTAGAGAAAATTTTAAGGATGCACAACAAACTAAAGAGTTGATTGAAGAGATAAAGAGACATCTTGGTTCTGATATATTGATTGCTGTTGATGAAGAAGGAGGACTGGTTAGTAGAGCTAGTGAGAATAAAAAATTGGGAGTTTATAATTTTCCTGCTATGGAATCTGTTGGAAAGACTGGAGATTTTCAGCTTGCATATAAGATTGGTGAAATTCTTGGCAAACAGCTTAGACGACTTGGTATCAATGTAAATATGGCACCTGTAGCAGATGCTAAATTTGCTACAAATAACCCCTTAGGTAGCAGAACTTTTGGGTCTTCATCTTATAATATTGGTCTTATGGTAGAGGCATTTATTGATGGGATACAAAGGGAAGGTGTTTTTGCTGTAGTTAAGCACTTTCCTGGACTTGGAGGCACAAAAGTAGATACCCATAAAGATTTGGCCTTATTACCTTATAGTAAAAATTTTTTAATGGTAAATAATTTTATACCATTTCTTTTTGGAAAGAAAGCAAAATTTATTATGCTTGGACATGTACTTGTTCCTAAGATTTCCGCAGATGTAAGTAGTATGTCAAAAGATATTGTGGATATTATAAGACATAATTTGAATATCTTTAGTATTATCATGACAGATGCGTATGATATGGGGGCAATTGTAAATAATTTTAGTTTGGAGCATGCGATTAAGAAATCATTAAATTCAGGTATTGATATTGTGCTTATTCCAGAAGGGTTTAAAAAACTTAATGTAGAAGAGTAAATATTCTTAAGTTTTGTATAAAGGAAATGTTTATTAAAAATGACTAAGTATTGTTATAATTAGATAGGAAAGCTAATAGCTATATCGACTAAAAAATACTCACGTAGAGAAGAAGAAAATATAGAGAGGATAGAGAATAAATTAGTAATTGGAATATTAAGTTTAAGAGAGACAAAAGGCAATGACGGGAAAAGAAAAGCAGAGATATTATTTCCACCAGTAATAATAGAAGTCCTAAGAGATATAGGTAATTGAGTACCTACTAAGATATTGATAATGAAAGAATATATATGTATTTGATATTTCAATATATAAAAAGAAATAGATAGAGTAAAATAGACATTTGAGAATGAAGTTGAATTTTGGGGATAAAAGTTAATGGGGATGATATTGAAATCAATCCATTCATTATAAGTCATGGTTATTCCAATGAAAGCGTAATATTTGTAATGCTGATTATAAGGAGTTAAATTTATATAATTGTGTTGAATAATGCCTATTTGTAGTGGTTTTATATTTTCATTATTAAATTTTTCACCCCATGCATGGGCATGTATTATAAACAAGTGTAGTGATATAAGTATTAAATTTTTCACCCCATGCATGGGCATGTATTATAAACAAGTGTAGTGATATAAGTATTAAATTTTTCACCCCATGCATGGGCATGTATTATAAACAAGTGTAGTGATATAAGTATTAAATTTTTCACCCCATGCATGGGCATGTATTATAAACAAGTGTAGTGATATAAGTATTAAATTTTTCACCCCATGCATGGGCATGTATTATAAACAAGTGTAGTGATATAAGTATTAAATTTTTCATTGTGTGTGTAAAAAATTGTAACATGTTATTAAAGAATAAAAAATGGTTTTTACTTGTTTGTATTGTATGAAATGGGGAAGGATGTAATAATATTATATTTTATACTATTAACAATTAAATA
>NZ_AP027074.1:0-31545 GCF_027925085.1 Candidatus Borrelia fainii | reverse complement strand
TATTTAGCTTGCATTAGTATAAATCTTTCCCTTCAAAGAATAAAATATACGTTTGTATGTTTTCATCACTTTAAGGCTTTTTCGTCTAAAATAAAATAATTATAGCTAATTTTGTACTATTGTTAGTAGTACTCTTTATAATCAAGATAAAAAAGAAATTGATACAAAAAAACAAAACAAATGTTTAATATTAAGATTGCTCTTAAGTTTTATTAGTTGTGATTTAATATTTAATTGTAAAACTAAAGATAAATTCGTTGATTAACTTGATAAAAGTTATTTTTTATTATATACCAACAAAGAAGCTGTTAAAAATTTCTTTCTGATAATGCCCATCAAGGCAACATCCTTAACAAATCAAAAAAACAAAAGGTTTTTTACACTAAAAAATTAACAAGTTCTTTTTTTTAGTACCTGTTACAATTCAATTTCTCTTTAACTGTTTTCATAGTACTTTCAATATCAGTAAAATACTCTTACTACATCACTCTTTTTAATCTTGGTCTCAAACACAAAACATATCCAACACCATTTCTTCAAATGACACAAAACTGAAAAAACCTCTTTCCTAAATTAACTATTGAGTTTAGAAACAAAGTTTAAAAACTCCCTACATTCTCTTTACTTACTAAACCACACTCCATTAATAAAAATTTAAGATAATCAGAATTTCACTGTAGTATTTATGACGATAAATATTACAGTGACAAAAAATGATACCGAAGAAATGGCTATTAGAAATGCTGTTAAAGAGTGATATTTTACCCGCAAATGTTACAAGTGTCAACTCACTTATTAAAAGAATAAAACAATAATCGACATAGTACTAAAAAAGAATGCTGGCAATCTAAAAACTACGAATACTAAAGAGACTAAAAAATCAATTAATAAGTTGCCTATAATAGCAAAGACAATTGTATCAAAGAAAACAAAAATATAAATATAAATTCTTAAAAACCCTCAAAAAACATTAAAATCTCAATAAACATATATATTCATTCAGCATAAAAGATAAGACAATTTTCCAAAAATTCGTTATCCTATCAAAAAAAAACAGAAGCCCTTAATCATTACAAATATAGAAAAAAATGAGTATTATACTATATAATATATTCGTATAAAATTTAAACATAAAACGGATTTTTATTATATAATCCCTTACAAAACTTTTATTCTTTGATAAGAAAAGATAAAATAAATATGGAATATTAAAAAATTATTAGATATTACTATAGAAAATACAAGACAAACATATGTTTTACAATAAAATTTATGCAGAGGAATGATTAACCAAATGGATAAAAAAAGAACAAAAATAATAACCATAGCATCAATTAAAGGAGGAGTAGGAAAGAGTACTTCTGCCATTCTTTTCTCTACTATTATCTCCAAAAAATTTAGCGTCTTACTAATTGATATGGACGCTCAAGCAAGTCTTACAAGTTACTTTAATGAATATCTTGAAAAAGCACGAATCAATGTAGAAAATACAAATATATATGAAACCTTAAGAAAAAATCTGGATATTAATAATAGTATTTGTACTATAAATCAAAATTTAGATTTTATCCCTAGTTACTTAAATTTACACTTTTTTAATAACGACAATTTACCATTCAAAGAAACCAGACTAAAAAAAGCACTTTATTTTATTAAAAATACTTATGATTACATAATAATTGATACTAATCCAAGTCTAGATTTTACACTAATTAATGCTCTTGTTGTTTCTAACTTTGTTATATCTCCAATTCCCGCTGAAAAATGGTCCATAGAAAGCCTAGAAGCACTTACCTTTAAAGTTAAACAATTGGACCTAAATTTACCCATATATATATTAAACACCAGATTTAAAAATAATAATTCAAATAAATTTTACTTAAATATTCTAAAACAAAATTCTAATTTTATTGGCTCTATAAGAGAGAGAGAAGATTTAAATAAAAGAATTGCTCAAAATATTGGCTTTTCTTTAAACGAAGACTACACATCAGACTACAAAAAAGCATTAAAAAATTTGTTCGGTGCCGAACAAATTTCAGGAAGATCATATGAATAAGAATAAATTTAAACTAAATAAAAGGATTATTGAAAAAAATAACTCTCTCCAAAAAAATATTAATGATATAAATATGCAAACTTACGAAAAATTAAAAGCAAAACTTAAAATAAACCTACAAGAAGATATTTACAACAAAATAGAAACCATGAAAATATTAAAAGAAATTAATGATAAAAAACTATTCAAATTAGACGGTTATAAAAATTTTAGCACATTTATCAAAAATTATAATCTAGCCAGAACCCAAGTTTATGCATACCTAGCTATTGCAGAAGGACTCAAGAACAACTTAATCAACGAAGAATCCATAATTAAAAAAGGAATAATGAACACATATTTTTTTCTATCAACTAAAGAAACTCAAAAAAAACAAAAGACATCGAATCTAATCAAATCAATTAAACTGCAACTTAAAAACCAAGATGCATACAACTTTTACAAAACAAACCAACAATTTACCTGTTTTCTTATGGAAAAGATCTTTATTCAAGACAAAGAATACATAAAAAAAACAAAAAAAGACTTTGAAAAAAGTCTGGCAAAATCTAAAAAATAAACATGAAAATTCAATAGTTTAGTTATTATTTTAAACAAATACTGACTCTCCATGCAAAATTTATTAAGCAAAAAAACATACTATTGACAAAATATAATTTTTCATATACAATGTATTCACAGCTTTTTTTGAAGGGGTAAATCAGTTGGAAATCTTAAAAAAATCTCATAACAAAGAACAAAAAAAATTTAATAAACATCAACATAAGTTGATAGTACTAATATCAACACTAAATTATATGAACTTAAATTTAAACAAATATACCCAAAGCAATATACTTTACTACTTTAATAATAATTTGAAAAGAAATGGACAAAAAATTATAAAGATTAAAACACTACAAAGCTACTTATACAAATTAGAAAAAGAATTACAAATAACTATTAACTACTATAAACACTTAGGAAAGAACTATGGAACAGAAATTTATTATCAACTCAAATATCCCAAAAATAAATGTTATCATAAAATAAACTCATACTTTAAAATAAAAAGAGAAAAAAAATTTAATGAAAGGGTTCATAAATATCTGTGTTCAAAAAATATCAATGAAGAAAAATGGGAGTGTATTAATAATATATATAATAATAATATATATAATACAAAACCAAAAGAAAAACTAAATAAAATACACAAAAATTATAACCACAAAACCAATACCGTAAGTAAAAACAAAAGATACCAGGATCAAAACAAAGCAACAAAATCAATAAGAAAAGTCAACAAAAACACTAAAGACAACACTAGGAACAATATATTCAGCATATTACTTGAACAACTAAAACAAAAAACGGATATCAAAACCTTAGTACCAATACTAAAACGCTATCTAGATAAAACGAACAATCTAAATTATGATAAGATAATTAATAATCAATACTACTATGATCTCCTAAAAATACTAGGCAAATATTGAACCAATTACTCTAAACATAAGGAATAAAAATGAATGACTTATTCAAGAAGCTGAAAACAAAAGCAAAAACTTTAAAATTAAACACACCCCAAACAAACATCAAGAATATTTTCAATGAAATAGAGAAAATAAAAGAAAAAAAAATATATCATACAAAATTATTTAATGATTTTTATACATTTGGTGTCAACAGAAAACAAAAACAAAAGTTCTTAATAGCCCTTAAAAAATACTCAAATCCCAACAAAGAAAAAAAAATATACACATTCCATTTATTCAGTGTCAAAGGAGAAGACAATTTTTTAGGAATTCGTTACTCTATCAAAAAAATACAGAAACCTTTAATCATCACAAATACAGAAAAAAATGAGTCTTATACCATAAGATGGTGCGTTTGCATGGAATTTAGATTTAAAACAGGTTCCATTATATGTTATCTTACGAACTTTTATTCTTTGCTAAGAAAAGATAAAATAAATACTAAATATTATAAAAAACTATTAAATATTACTCTAGAAATCGAAAAACAAGTATATGCTTTCTACAACAAAAATTTATCCGAAGGAATAATAACCAAATGGATAAAAGAAAAACAAAAATAATACCCAATATCTATAATATTAACTAAGAAAGATATAAAAAGAAAAGTTTTAACCATTATTTTCCCTTCTAATACCTCAAAAAACCAGTATTTTACCAAATTGTACAAATGCAAAAACAAGTCTTAAAATTCATTTTAACAAATATCTTAAAAAGACACAGGGTAATTTAGAAAATACAAAATTAGTAAAAAATTTCTTTCATTTCAAACATAAATATTTGAAAATCAACAAAATTGTTGTATAGTTTATTTAAGGTTTGATACACTTACGTATCACTCTTTCAGAAAAAGAAATTATAAAACCAATTAAAGGTTTTGTTAGAAATTTTAATTTTAAAGTTCCTAATAAAATCTTTAATTTTTTATTACTAAACAACCATCATATCTTAAAAAAGTCAAAATTAAATGTTCGATTTTCAGGTTTAATATATCTAAAGTTTGACCAATAAGATTTATTTATATAAATTATATTGAAAATGAATCACTACCATAATCAACA
Source organism: Candidatus Borrelia fainii (assembly GCF_027925085.1). Lineage (NCBI taxonomy): Bacteria > Pseudomonadati > Spirochaetota > Spirochaetia > Spirochaetales > Borreliaceae > Borrelia > Candidatus Borrelia fainii. The sequence goes on along the minus strand of NZ_AP027074.1, from coordinate 26,911 downwards.
AAGCAAGTAATTTAATAAAAAAATAACTTTCCCAAACGGAAAAGGGGAAAAATTAATAATATCCCAAAAAAATACAGATGAACTTTAGATATTTATGAATTAAAAGAAAATAAATGAACCTCATACAATGGGGTTCATTTACCTTAAATAATACAAAATCTTTAAAAAAACAGACTTAACTATTATTTAAGTAAAAGTAAACAAAGATATAGTTAAGATTATTGACCATTATTAAAGATAAATTTTCCTCTATATTCAGACTTTATATCATAATTTTATAAATTCGATATAGTGTTTTACAAAACTAGGATGTTTATTTTTGAAGTTTTTACTTATTTAATTAAACATAAAATTAGTTCTATGAAAATTATAGAATAACGTTTGTTTACAAAGTTTATAAAGCACAAGAAAACCTTAAGAGCGAGTTTGGCTATAAAATAAGAAAGACCATTTAATATCCCAAGTTAAAAGTTCTAGAATGTTATATTATAGTGGAAATTATTATATTAATTCCCGAAAATCTTCTAAAGTATTTAACCCTTAACTTGTTTAGATTTAAAAACAATGAAAAAACATTTTACATGTCTTATTATTTTAATTTTATTCTTATTATGTATTTAACAATTAGCTATATATAACCTTAATTTAGTGAACATTCTTAAAGAAGTTAAATTAATAAATTTGAGATTATTAATTGTAATATTAAAGGTATTTCTGTATTTTAAAACAGATTATTATCCTATAATAACTTATAGAATACAGAATTTAAGTGTTTTAATTTTTTGTTCTTATGTTAAAATTGCAGTTTTGTATTACATCAAATATAAGTGACAGTATTTTAAAATAACAATTTTAGTACTGTGAGGAAAGATTATAATGAGTTTAATAAGAAAAACCCCTTTTAGTTTGAATTTAAAGAAAGCAGCATTAATTTTAGTAGATATCCAAAACGATTTTTTGGAATCAGGGACTCTTTCTGTTTCTCAAGGTAATGATATTATCCCCTTGGTAAACCAACTTCAGAATTGCTTTGAGCACATTGTTGCAACTAAGGATTGGCATTGTGAAAATCATGTAAGTTTTTTAAGTGATGCTAATTATAAAGGTTGGCCTAAGCATTGTGTAAAAAACACATGGGGAGCAGAATTTCCAAAAGACTTAAATATTGATAAAGTAAAGGCTGTTTTTCTAAAGGGACAGGATGAAAATTATGACAGTTATAGTGGATTTTATGATGATTCTGGCAAGAGAAAACCAACAGGTCTTTTGGATTATCTTCAATTCAATGGAATTGATACAGTGTTTATAGTAGGCTTAGCGTTAGACTTTTGTGTAAAGGAAACAATAATTGATGCCTATAATTTGGGATTTCAGTCTTATTTAATAACCGATGCTACAAGAAGTATTTCTTCTTTTCCTGAACTAATAATCATGGAGCTTGAAAATTTTGGTATATTAACCTGTTTGGCAAGAGATATTTTTAATAATTTTAGTTGACTGTAGCGCCAAGAAGTTAAAGTCTATATATTTAAGTTCTATCTGTTTTGTTGATATCATAAATTCAATCACGAATGTTTCTTAAAGGATTTTATATGCATATGTGTATAGTATTATATACTGAGGGTAACTTAAGTTATTAAGAATGAAAGTTTTAAAATTTATAATTTTGTAGTACAATGAAAAATTGTTATTTATGAGTGTTAAGATAAATCTCTCGGGTCTTTTTATTTGTTTAGTTATCACCTTAAATAATTGTAGTGTGGATAAAAAAGATAATGTAAATATCCGATTTTACGAAAATGGTTTTGATCTGCTTTTGGACAGCAATGATTTTGAGCAGAATGAACCCCATGTGGACAAATCTATTTGGCAACATTCTAAAGATATTAAGAAACAAATAGAAAAAAATAATGTTAATCAAACCAACATAGACAATAATAATCAAGGATCAATTAAAAAAGGAGTTTTAAATGATTATATGGATGATCAAAAAGTTGAAAAATCAGATATTTTGGAAGTGGAAAGGTTAAATAGTTATCTGTTACAGGATAGTTCATTATCCCCTGTACAAAGTGATATAAACTGTATAAGTGAACGAGTAATTGTAAATGAGGATTTTAAGAAAAATGATATAGTATCAAAAATAATTTTGGAACAAGATTCATTAGAAAGTTGTAAAAAAAGATTAGAAAGCAACCTAAATGAAGTACAAAAAGAAGCATTAGAATTTTTGGAAAAAGCTTTGGCTAGTAAAGTTGATAAATTAAATAGAATTTTAGTCTTAGATGAAGATGAAATCAAAAACATGCTTGATATAATCAGTAGAAATTTAAACAGTATAAGGGAACTTGAATCTACTAATAAGCTTATTTTAGATTTTGAGAATTTAGATAGCGGAAAACTTGCATTTAAGATGAATGATAAGTTAAAAGTAGAATATACAGAAGTAAAAAATGATTTAAAGGAAAAAATTGAACTTTCATTAGATGATTATTTATCTGTGATAAATGCTTATTTCAATGATGATGATATAAAATCTAGTGTAGATAATATCAATTCTATTGAAATTTTATCACCTTCGTTTGATTATAAATTTGCTGAATCTTCTCTTATAAGCGAAGATTAAATTTATATACAAACTTTGTACAATCCGGGACTATTATTAGGTTATTTAGATATAATTTTGTTTTTTTGTAGGATATTTAATTTTTTTGAAATTTAAAATAACCAATTTTTATTTATTATTATGCTTTGATTAGTGCATATAATTTTATTTTTGGCTTCAAGATTTGAATCTTTAATGATTATTTTAGGAAATTTGATTTGTTCTTAAGGCATTGGTGTTTGAGTAGAATTTATGGGTATAAAAAATTCATTCTATAATTTTTAGCTTAAAAATTAATATTTAATTAGTTAAATTGTTCTTGTAATAAGCATCATTATTAAAATAATGTTAATATTTAAACATCAATTTCCTTATAGCATAGGGCCTAACTTAGGTCATTGCTGCCATTGCTATTTAAATTATAGCATTTGATGTTTTAAATAGGTATGATGAATACAAACATATTCACCATATATAATTGGTTTGAATTATTGAATTGCTTCTGTATTTTTATATTGATTTGTTATTTAAGGAATATAAACGTACAAAGTTCAGCGATTGTTATTCTTCTAAGAGTATATTTACAATATTTATTGGCAGTGAATAAATATAAATCTGGAATTAGTATTTTAGGCATGAAATAAGGAACTTAAAAGTTTTTTTTATAATATATGCAAATTGAAAATAATCCTATTTTATTCTTTTTAAGAACATGTTACGCATAAAATTATGCAAAAATATACGATTATTTAAATCATCAAAGCTGTTATATTAACATTATCTCAATTGTAAATTGGGTTTCTGCAAGTAGTGAAATTGGTGGATCCAGATATACCATAATAGTATTCATGAAAAAGATATTTGAAATATCAAGGTAGGTATTTTAAGATTTTTTATTTCAATACAAGTATAGTTTACGAAATTATGTTTTTTGGATTAATATATAGTATATACTATATAAGTATTTTTAATTTATTATTATGAAAATATTTATTTTATTCTTACTTGTTTAAGGATTGTTGTATGAAAGTAATTAATTTCCCTAAGAGGAAAAGCTTAAAATCTGAACAAATGGATATTGAAGATTTTATGGCCCAAGTTGATTACACTACTGCACAGTTGGATAGAGAGTTTAAAGATTTCCAAAAGCAGTATGGAGCAGATAAAGGTCTTGATGATTGGATGATTCATATAGAAAAGGAAACTCAGCTTAAAAATCAAAAAATTCAAGTAAGATCTAAAGCTTTAAGTTTGCTTTTTGAAAAAAGACTTAATAATAATAAGAACAAGTAAAGATATGACCTAATCTTAAGTAGTCCATTTATCTTTTAAACTTTTCATAATTTGCCTTTTTCTATGGACTGAGATTTTCAATGTCTTAATGATTTTAATATGAATTGATATAGGAAATGTTAACGAGTAGCTTAGCCTTTCTGTAAGGCTCATTTGGTGAATATTACAGATATTAATACAATAGAGGTAGATAGGAGAGAATTTATGGTCAAATTTGAGGGGAGGGGGTGTTTTTTTATTAATATGTACTAGTATTATTGGTATAGGTTAATTTTTAATTTATATAGGATATTATATATAGGATATTAGAGTGAGAATTGTTAAAAATATTGTTTTGACCTTGTTATTTATAGTATTTAGTTGTAGTCATGGTGTGTTTAATAAGCCATTGTCTGGTCTTATGAAGGATTATGATGAGGTTATTTTTGATAGTCATAGATATTACTATGTTGAAGAATTTCCTATAGATCTTAATTTAAAGTTTGAATTTGTAGATACTAAGTCTGAATTTACATCACGGACTGACCATCAAGCATTGGGCAGTCATTATATTTCAACAAGAAAAAGTGTTTATGAGAGTAGTTCAGACAAAACTAATAGTTTCTCTTTTGGCAAAGTTGGTTTATTGGTAGATTCAGTTTATTTAGGGAAATTGGGTATTAAGACTATAAAAGGGCTTAATGAGCATTTAAAGAATAAAAAGCTTGATTCTTTAGGTGTCAAATTTGTTTTTGATTCTGGGCTTGATAGATTATCATCAATGTCAAATAGGAATTTGCTTGGCAGTCAATGTATTGTTTTTGATTATAATGAATTGATTAATTACATGGATATTATAAAAAATAAAAAAAATAATGTAAATTTGACTTTAAATCTTGCCAATAAAGATTTGCAGAATAGTAAATATCGTTTATTTTCTAAGACATATAATAAATATATAGATATTGAGAATAAATTTCTTAATTGTGAAGGACAAAATAACAGTGATTTTCATTTTAAAATTAAAGGTAATATAGGAAGTCTTTTAAGTGTTTTAGAAGAAATACTTAAAAAGGTTAAAAAAGGGAAGTTATAGTAACTTTCCTTTTTTGAATACATAATGTGTTTTAAGTTTGTTATTTTATTGTTAGGTGTGTAAGAATTAAATTTTATTAGTAAATCTTATTAGTAAATCAGTAAACCTAATTATTAAAAAATGGGTGATAAATATATGATATTGTAATAGTTTTGATATTAAAGAATTATAAAAGGGTAGGAAATGCAGAATCATATCCTGGATAATTATCCAACGTCTTTTTTTCGGAGATATTATAGGTATTATTAAGATATTTATCTTATTACTTTTAGTTTGTGAGTGTATATGTCTTTTTAAAATGGCAGTGATTGCAAAATTTTTTTTGCAATTTTGACATTAACATTATTTTATTATTTTTAGAAATTTATTTTGATATTTGAGATAAATGGTGTATATTTCTTAGTAATTATTGTTGTTCGATGGTCAAGTAATTTTATAACTTAGGAGGGATTTATGAATAAGAGTATTTTGGCATTATGTATTTTAATATTTTTAAGTTTACTGTCATGTGATATAGATATCCTTAATGAAATGATGCTCAAATCAAGAGAAAAATATTTAAAAGAAAGCAAAAAGGTAGAAGATTTAAATCCTAAGGATGGCAAGCAAGAAGGTGTAAAGGTACAAGAAGGTGAAGTGGAAGAAGGAGTAAAACATCAATTGGTTCAGGACTTGCCTTTAGCGCCTGTTAATAATATAAATAAAGAGAGCCCAGTGATTTTAAATCCCTCATACTATCCTCATCAAGAAAAAATAAAGATAAAAGAAGAAGATTTAGTTCCAGTTAATAAGAAAGAAACAGACGCATACAAGGCAATTAAAGATATAGAAAGTGTTATTAAAGACTATGGATTTGCTAAATTAATTGAAAATGCACGTGAGCTTAAAGATGAATATGAGCGATTAAGAAACGATTTGTATAGTATACTCTCAAAACTCCAAGAGAAAAGAGGTTTCAAAGGGTTGAGTCTAGGAGGGGATAAATTTGGGAAAAATAGAATGGAGATAAAGAATATAAATCGTTGGTACAGTTGGTTAAAGGAAGAATATTCTAATTTTGAGAGGCTTATAAATGAAATTGATATTGCAATACAAGGTATAGGGTCTGCAGAATTCTTTTTTAAGAAAGCACAAGAAACTTTAAAGGAATCTATTATCAAAAGATTAGAAAATTCAAAAAATTGGAGACATAGATTATCTTATGTACCAGCGCAATTATCTGAAATTGCACGAAGAGAAGCGGAAAATGCTTTAACTCAATTAGAATCTTCTTCTTCTAAGATAGGTGAAGCAATGGGACGAAAGAAAGATATAGAAAATCTTATCCAAGATGCTAAGTCTTATTTAGAGAGTCTTTAATAGTAAAAGATCAGGTAAAGGTACTTTAAGATACCCTTTAATACCTAATGTTTAAAAAGGAGAGTCTTCTTTTAAGTGGAGCTCTCTTAAATTTTATTTAGATAAGTTTCTAAAAATAATTATCTTTGGAAGTTGTTACTAATATGAAAAGAGAAGATTTATTAAATAAGGGTTATAGAGTTTTTAAATAAGGGCTTTATAAAGATTATTGATTATATGGGTAGTGATGATAGGATCGTTCAGGCTGCAAGAATTTCATATCGCAGTGAAAGCTTTAAAAGGGACAATAATGAACTTATTGATTATTTAATACGAAATGAACATACAAGTCCATTTGAACAAGTTGTCTTTACCTTTTATGTTAAGGCCCCCTTATTTATTGCAAGACAATGGATGAGACATAGAACAGCTAGGATTAATGAAGTATCTGGTTCTTATAGTTTAATGAGAGGAGAATTTTATCTTCCAGAAGATATACAAATTCAAGAGCTTGATAGTAATCAATGTGTGAATGAAAAAATGGAATCTCCTCAATTTACTAAAGATATATTACTTGATTTAGAAAAAAGTCAAACATATTGTTACAAGCTATATCAAGATATGATAAATTGCAATGTTTTAAAGGAAATATCTAGAATAGTTTTACCTTTAAGTTTATATACTAAATGGTATTGGCAGATTGATTTAAAAAATCTTTTTCATTTTATAAAGTTAAGATTCCTATAACACTTAACATATTATATAATAATTACATAAGGAGTATTTATGGGACTTGCACAACCAGTAATTACTCAACAAATGGTTATAGCTGAACTTAACTAGCGCTGGTATTAATAGAGATATTGCTATTTAGTTTGCTTACAGATATTATAAAAATGAGCTTACTTATAAAGATATTGAATATTTAAAAGACTACTTTTAACCTTAAGCTTGAAAAGTTAGAAGCAACATTACAATTTGATATTAAAGACTTGGATAATAAGATTGATACTGTTAGAAGTGAATTAAAATCTGACATTAAAGACCTGAATAATAAAATTGATACTGTTGAGAATAATCTTAATTCCAAAATAGATACTAAATTTAATGAACTTGATAATAAAATTGATATAGTCAGAAATGAATTAAAATCTGACATTAAAGACCTGAATAATAAAATTGATACTGTTGAGAATAATCTTAATTCCAAAATGGATACTAAATTTAATGAACTTGATAATAAGATTGATACAGTCAGAAGTGAATTAAAATCTGACATTAAAGACTTGGATAATAAAATTGATACTGTTGAGAATAATCTTAATTCCAAAATAGATACTAAATTCAATGAACTTGATAATAAAATTGATGTTAATAAAATGGAACTTAAGACTACATTAAGACTTCATGGTTGGATGTTTGGAACCCTTATTACACTTAATATAGGAATATTTTTAGCATTAATGTCATTATTAGTAAAGTAAATTTATTTAATTACTCCTTATTTAATTGACCTTCTGTCAATTATTTCTTTTAGTCATTTTTTTTACAAAAATCATTTAAATCATTTAAATTCTTGTTGACAACAATTCATACATACTAGTTGTTTCCATTGTTTTTAGTCTTTGCAAATATTACAGTATCTATGTTCTTAAGCTTTTATTTTTATACTTATCAAAGGTTGTTAGCCATCTTGCCCCCTTTAAGTTAATAAGGAGGCACGTAATAATGAAAAGAATTACTTTAAGTGCGTTATTAATGACTTTATTTTTATTTATAGGATGTAATAATGGAGGAGTTAAAGAAGGGATGGCAACAACATCTAATGGGTCAGTAATTAATTTGAAAGAAGTAAGTACAGACATAGAAAATGCTGTTGCTTTTGCAGAAAGTGTAAAAGAAGTTCATACCTTAGTTAAGTCCGTAGACGAACTTGCTAAAGCTATTGGTAAGAAAATTCAGGCTGCTGGTGCTACTGGTACTGTAGCTAGTAAGAATGCTTCTTTGGTGGCAGGAGCATATAATGTAGTAGCCGCAGTAGAGACTAGCTTGGAAGCATTAGAAAAAAAAGCTATTGGTCAATTGGCTGGGATGAAGACGCAAGTTACTGCTGCTAAATCTTCAAGTACAAAATTTTTGACTACTTTAAAGGGAGCAAATGCTTCCCTTGGTATAGATGAGGTTACTGATCCACATGCACAAGAAGCTATTGATAAAAAAACTAAGCCTTCTGGAGATAAAGGAGCTTCTGATCTTGGTGAGCTTAATACAGCAATTGATGCTTTGGTAGAAGCTGCTAAGGGTGCAGTAAAATCTGCAATTGCAGAGCTTACAACTCCTAAGGCAGAAAAAACTAACTAGAAAATGAATAATTTAATTAATTATTATAAGATTAGTTTTTTTATTAAAAGTAAATAACTGAAAAATAAAGTCAATAAAAAGAAAGCTAGGAGCGGTATTCCTCTTAGCTTTTGATTTTTAATTGTATCTTTGTAAGATTCTTATGTTCTCTTTTAAACAATTACAAATTACACTGATTGTAGTAGTATTTTAAGAGGTTCTTTTTGTGCTTTTATTTTAAGTGTACTACATTTTATGGTAGTTGTTATGAATTAAAAGTTAAGTAGGGTTATAACCTGCTAGGGGGCGATATGAATAAGAGTATTTTGCCATTATTTATTTTAATATTTTTAAGTTTATTTTCATGTGATATAAATACCCTTAATGAAATGATGCTTAAATCAAGAGAAAAATATTTAAAACAAAGCAACAAGGTAGAAGATTTAAATCCTAATGATGGAAAGCAAAAAGGTTCACTAGAGCAATCAGATGTTTTTGAACAGCATATGGAAAAAGGCTTAAAACATCAAGTGGTTCAGGACTTGCATGTAGTGCCTGTTAATAATATGAATAAAGAGATTCCAGTTCCTCAAAATTTCCCATACTATCCTTATCAAGAAGAAATAGATATAAAAGAAGAAGATTTAGTTCCATTTACTAAGGAAGAAACAGATGCATACAAGGCAATTAAAGATATAGAAAGTGTTATTAAAGACTCTGGATTTGCTAAATTAATTGAAGACGCACGTGAGCTTAAAGATGAATATGAACGATTAGGAGTCGATTTGTATAATATACTCTCAAAACTCCAAGAGAAAAGAAGTTTCAAAGGGTTGAGTCTAGGAGGGGATAAATTTAGGAAAAATAGAATGGAGATAAAGAATTTGAATTATTGGTATAGTTGCTTAAGGGAAGAATATTCTAATTTTGAGAGGCTTATAAATGAAATTGATATTGCAATACAAGATATAGGGTCTGCAAAATCCTTCTTTGAGAAATCTCAAAACACTTTAAAAGAAGCTATTACCAAGAGATTAAAAAGTAAGTTGCCTAGAAATCGTTATCTATTAAGAAAAGGAGATAGTAATTTACTAGCTAAACAGGCACTAAGAGAAGCAGAAAATGCTTTAACTCAATTAGAATCTTCTTCTTCTAAGATAGGTGAAGCAATGGGAATAAAGAAAGATATAGAAAATCTTATCCAAGAAGCAAGATCTGTTCTAGTAGGTTTTAGGAGATAAGAAAATATATATATAAATATATTTTATAATACTAATGTTTGAAAAAGAGAGTCTTCTTTTAAGTGGAGCTCTCTTAAATTTTATTTAAATAAGTTTCTAAAAATAATTATCTTTAGAAGTTGTTACTAATATGGGAAGAGAAGATTTATTAAATAAGGATTATAGAGTTTTAGATAAAGGCTTTATAAAGCTTATTGATTATATGGGTAGTGATGATAGGATCGTTCAGGCTGCAAGAATTTCATATCGCAGTGAAAGCTTTAAAAGAGACAATAATGAACTTATTGATTATTTAATACGAAATGAACATACAAGTCCATTTGAACAAGTTGTCTTTACCTTTTATGTTAAGGCTCCCTTATTTATTGCAAGACAATGGATGAGACATAGAACAGCTAGGATTAATGAAGTATCTGGTTCTTATAGTTTAATGAGAGGAGAATTTTATCTTCCAGAAGATATACAAATTCAAGAGCTTGATAGTAATCAATGTGTGAATGAAAAAATGGAATCTCCTCAATTTACTAAAGATATATTACTTGAGTTAGAAAAAAGTCAAACATATTGTTACAAGCTATATCAAGATATGATAAATTGCAATGTTTTAAAGGAAATATCTAGAATAGTTTTACCTTTAAGTTTATATACTAAATGGTATTGGCAGATTGATTTAAAAAATCTTTTTCATTTTATAAAGTTAAGATTCCTATAACACTTAACATATTATATAATAATTATATAAGGAGTATTTTATGGGACTTGCACAACCAGTAATTACTCAACAAATGGTTATAGCTGAACTTAACTAGCGCTGGTATTAATAGAGATATTGCTATTTAGTTTGCTTACAGATATTATAAAAATGAGCTTACTTATAAAGATATTGAATATTTAAAAGACTATTTTTAACCTTAAGCTTGAAAAGTTAGAAGCAACATTACAATCTGATATTAAGGACTTGGATAATAAGATTGATACTGTTGAGAATAATCTTAATTCCAAAATTGATACTAAATTCAATGAACTTGATAATAAAATTGATGTTAATAAAATGGAACTTAAGACTACATTAAGACTTCATGGTTGGATGTTTGGAACTCTTATTACACTTAATATAGGAATATTTTTAGCATTAATTTCATTATTAGTAAAGTAAATTTATTTAATTACTCCTTATTTAATTGGCCTTCTGTCAATTATTTCTTTTAGTCATTTTTTTACAAAAATCATTTAAATTCTTGTTAGCAACAATTCATACATACTAGTTGTTTCCATTGTTTTTAGTCTTTGCAAATATTTAAGGTATCTATGTTTTTGGCTTTTTTATTTTGCTTATCAAAGGTTGTTAGCCATCTTGCCCCCTTTAAGTTAATAAGGAGGCACGTAATAATGAAAAGAATTACTTTAAGTGCGTTAAAAAATAGTTTGATACAAAAGGAGGAGGCTAATATGGAGAAAATAAATAAGAAATTAATAACTATGATGATGATAGCGTTATTAATTATAGGATGTGGACACCAAGATAAGAAGGATGAACCACAAAACAACGGTTCTACTACTACACAGAATTCTAGATAATTAGGAGGAAGACTAATATGGAGAAGATAAATAAGAAATTAATAACTATGATGATAGTGTTATTAATTATAGGATGTGGACAAAGTGGTACAAGTACAAGTGGTACAAGTACAAGTACAAGTGGTACAAGTACAAGTACAAGTACAAGTACAAGTACAAGTACAGGTGCAGGTGCAATAGGTTTGTCTGGGATAGTGATGGAATTAGGAAGAAGTGCTGAGAGTATTTTTTATGCATTTATGAATCTTATGGCAGATACATTAGGTTTTATTATAACTAAAGATACAAAGAGAGATGAAGTGGGAATTTATTTTGGTGGTTTAGGTCAAAAGCTTGGAGAAGCATCAAAGAAGTTAGAAACAGGTGTTGATAACAGTGATTCATCAAAAGATGATCCTATTAGAACAGCAGTTAATGCAGCTAAGGCTACTTTAAACACATTAAAAGGACATTTAGATTCTTTAAAAGATATAGGTGATGATAAAAAGGTAGTTAATGTAGCAAGCAATCAGCAAGGAGCAGCAGCAGATGAAAATGCATTAAAGAAAGCTCTTAAGGCATTGCAAGGGATAGTGGAGATAGCTAAGACACAAAAAGTTGAAGAACCAAAAAAAAATGATATAGCAATAGATGACGCATCAATAGGAGTAACTTCTTCAAAAAATGGAGCTAAGATCTTAACAACAGGTGCTGCTGCAGGAGCAGCAGTGGGAGATAAAGCAGCAGCAATAGTATCAGCAGTAAGTGGTGATGAAATGCTAGCATCAATAGTTAAGTCAACAGATAATGATGCACAGATAACAGCTAATGCGGATGGAAATACAACTGCAATTTCCTTTGCTAAAGGAGGAGCTACTGCAGAGCATCTAGCGCAAGATACAGCTAAAGCAGCTGCAGTAGCAGGAGGTATAGCACTGCGCTCATTAGTTAAGACAGGTAAATTAGCTGCTCATAATAATAATGATGAGAAAGCAGTACAATCAGCAGGAATAACAGCAGTAAACAAACTATTGAGAGCAGTAGAGGGTATAATTAAAAAGACAGTAAATAAGGTTCTTACAACAGTAAAAGAAAAAATAGCTGAAAAAAAACAAGCCGAAACAGTAGGTCAACAATAAAATAGATAGTTAGATTAGTTACTTAAAAGTAAAATTAGAAGGAAGGTATACTTAGAATGTATCTAGGTTTCCTTCTTTTTTTGTTGTAAGGAAAAGAAGGAAACACGTAATAATGAAAAGAATTACTTTAAGTGCGTTATTAATGACTTTATTTTTACTTATAGGATGTAATAATGGAGGAGCTAAAGAAGGGGCGGCAATAAAGGCTGATGGGTCAGTAATTGATTTAAAAAAAGTAAGTACAGACATAGAAAATGCTGTTGCTTTTGCAGCTGATGTAAAAGAAGTTCGTACTTTAGTTAAATCCATAGACGAACTTGCTAAAGCTATTGGTAAGAAAATTCAGAATGCTGATACTCTTGGTAATGATGCTGGTAAAAATACTGCATTGATAGCAGGGGTTTTTAGTGTCACATTAGACATAGTAAAAAAGGCAAAAGCTTTGCAAATTCCAGGATCTATTAAAGAGCAACAAGATTTAACTCAAAAAGTTAACGGAGTTACAACTGCAGCTGAAACATTTATAAAGAAGTTGAAGAGTAAAACTGCTGAGTTAGGGGTTGCTGATGGAGCTACTATTGACAATAATGCAAAGAGTGCTATTGATATAACTGATGCTACTAAAGATAAAGGAGCTTCTGATCTTATTGTTTTAAATACAGCAATTGGTGCGTTAGTAGACGCTGCTGATGATGCAGTAAAATCTGCAATGGCAGGTCTTACAACTCCTAAGGCAGAAAAAACTAACTAGAAAATGAATAATTTAATTAATTATTATAAGATTAGTTTTTTTATTAAAAGTAAATAACTGAAAAATAAAGTCAATAAAAAGAAAGCTAGGAGCGGTATGGCTCTTAGCTTTTGATTTTTTATTGTATCTTTGTAAGATTCTTATGTTCTCTTTTAAACAATTACAAATTACACTGATTGTAGTAGTATTTTAAGAGGTTCTTTTTGTGCTTTTATTTTAAGTGTACTACATTTTATGGTAGTTGTTATGAATTAAAAGTTAAGTAGGGTTATAACCTGCTAGGGGGCGATATGAATAAAAGTATTTTGCCATTATTTATTTTAATATTTTTAAGTTTATTTTCATGTGATATAAATACCCTTAATGAAATGATGCTTAAATCAAGAGAAAAATATTTAAAACAAAGCAACAAGGTAGAAGATTTAAATCCTAAGGATGGAAAGCAAGAAGGTGAATTGGAAGAAGGCGTAAAACATCAAGTAGTTCAGGACTTGCCTTTAGTGCCTGTTAATAATATAAATACAGAGATTCCAGTATTTCATAATCCCCCATACTCTCCTTATCAAGAAGAAATAAATATAAACGAAGAAGATTTACTTCCAATTACTAAGGACGAAAAAGATGCATACAAGGCAATTAAAGATATAGAAAGTGTTATTAAAGACTATGGATTTGCTAAATTAATTGAAGACGCACGTAAATTAAAAAGTGAATTCGAGCAGCTAGAATCTAATTTTTATAGTACACTCTTAGATCTCAAAAATAAAATAAATAGTTATTCTAGAGGACGTTATTTTAGAGAGAATAAGGCAGAAAGACAGAAACTAATTCAATTGAGCAATCAGTTAAATGAGAAGAGAGCTGATATTGATAAGCTTAATACTCAATTAGAGAGTGGACTTAGCAAGAGAACATCTGCAAAAGCCTTATTTGAGAAATCTCAAAACACTTTAAGAGAAGCTATTACCAAGAGATTAAAAAGTAAGTTATCTAGACATTCTTTATTAAGAAGAGGAGATAGTGGTGATTTACTAGCTAGAAAGGCACGAAGTGATGCAGAAAATGCTTTAACTCAATTAGAATCTTCTTCTTCTAAGATAGGTGAAGCAATGGGACGAAAGAAAGATATAGAGAATCTTATCCAAGATGCTAAGTCTTATTTAGAGAGTCTTTAATAGTAAAAGATCAGGTAAAGGTACTTTAAGATACCCTTTAATACCTAATGTTTAAAAAGGAGAGTCTTCTTTTAAATGGAGCTTTCTTAAATTTTATTTAGATAAGTTTCTAAAAATAATTATCTTTGGAAGTTGTTACTAATATGGAAAGAGAAGATTTATTAAATAAGGATTATAGAGTTTTTAAATAAGGGCTTTATAAAGATTATTGATTATATGGGTAGTGATGATAGGATCGTTCAGGCTGCAAGAATTTCATATCGCAGTGAAAGCTTTAAAAGGGACAATAATGAACTTATTGATTATTTAATACGAAATGAACATACAAGTCCATTTGAACAAGTTGTCTTTACCTTTTATGTTAAGGCTCCCTTATTTATTGCAAGACAATGGATGAGACATAGAACAGCTAGGATTAATGAAGTATCTGGTTCTTATAGTTTAATGAGAGGAGAATTTTATCTTCCAGAAGATATACAAATTCAAGAGCTTGATAGTAATCAATGTGTGAATGAAAAAATGGAATCTCCTCAATTTACTAAAGATATATTACTTGATTTAGAAAAAAGTCAAACATATTGTTACAAGCTATATCAAGATATGATAGATTGCAATGTTTTAAAGGAAATATCTAGAATAGCTTTGCCTCTAAGTTTATATACTGAATGGTATTGGCAGATTGATTTAAAAAATCTTTTTCATTTTATAAAGTTAAGATTCCTATAACACTTAACCATATTATATAATAATTATATAAGGAGTATTTTATGGGACTTGCACAACCAGTAATTACTCAACAAATGGTTATAGCTGAACTTAACTAGCGCTGGTATTAATAGAGATATTGCTATTTAGTTTGCTTACAGATATTATAAAAATGAGCTTACTTATAAAGATATTGAATATTTAAAAGACTACTTTTAACCTTAAGCTTGAAAAGTTAGAAGCAACATTACAATCTGATATTAAGGACTTGGATAATAAGATTGATACTGTTGAGAATAATCTTAATTCCAAAATAGATACTAAATTCAATGAACTTGATAATAAAATTGATGTTAATAAAATGGAACTTAAGAGTACATTAAGACTTCATGGTTGGATGTTTGGAACCCTTATTACACTTAATATAGGAATATTCTTGGCATTAATGTCTTTATTAGTAAAGTAAATTTATTTAATTACTCCTTATTTAATTGACCTTCTGTCAATTATTTCTTTTAGTCATTTTTTTACAAAAATCATTTAAATTCTTGTTAACAACAATTCATACATACTAGTTGTTTCCATTGTATTTAGTCTTTGCAAATATTAAGGTATCTATGTTTTTGGCTTTTTTATACTTATCAAAGGTTGTTAGCCATCTTGCCCCCTTTGAGTTAATAAGGAGGCACGTAATAATGAAAAGAATTACTTTAAGTGCGTTATTAATGACTTTATTTTTACTTCTTAGCTGTGGGAGTGGCAGTGCTAATGTTGAGGATCCTAAGAGTAAATTCTTACAGTCAGTTATTAGTTTAAGTAATGACTTCTTAGATGTTTTTGCTAAAGCTTTAGGTTTTAAATCTGAGACTACAAAGAGCGAGATTGTAGTTTATTTCACTGAAATATCAAAGACTATTACATCTATTAAAGATAAGTTGCAAAAAGAAGTTGCTACTAATGAGAATTACTTAAAAGTTAAATCAGCTGTTGATACATTTACTGAAAAATTAAAAAAGATCGCAGAAGGGGCTGAGACTGCTAGTGGGGCTATTGGTCCTGATTCTAATGACCCAATTGCTAATGTTGCTGCTCATGATGCTGCTGCAGGTGTTGCTGGTACTGGTGTCGATAACTTAGTAAAGGGCATTAAAGATATTGTAGACGTGGTACTTAAAGATAAAGGAAATGCTGATGCTGGGAATGATAAAAAAGCTGAAGATGGTTCTACTGCAAGAACAGCTGCTGGTGATGGTGAAGCAGGTAAATTATTTGCTGCTGCTAATGCTGGTGCTAATGCAAAGAAGTCCGCAGCTGATGCTGCTAAGGCTGTTGGGGCTGTAACTGGTGCTGACATTTTAAAAGCTATTGTTAAAAATGGCGCTAGTGCAGCTGCTAATGCTGCTGTTGTTAATGCTAAAGATGCTACTATTGCAGGTGCTATTGCTTTAAGAGCTATGGCTAAGGGGGGTAAATTTGCTGGTCCTAATGCTGCTGATGCTGATTATGACTCTGCAGTTAAAGGTGCTGCTGTAAGTGCCGTTACTAAAGTATTAAATACATTAACTATTGCTATAAGAAATACTATTGATAGTGGTTTAAAGGAAATCAGTGAAGCACTAGCAGCTGAAGCTAGTGAAAAGCAATAAGGATTTATTAATAAAACATACATAATTAAATAAAGTCATTTGAGGGAAACTTTTCTTTTCATAAGAATTGTTTTCCTTTTTTATTATCTGTAATAATACTTAGGTCTAAATATTATTGGTAACAATCCTTTAACAACAGATTGATGGTAAGATTGCATTTGAGTTTTTTGATAAACTAAAAAAAATAGACTAAATACTTTATGTTATACTTAGGGATTCTTTTAAATCACGTTTTACTTACATAACTTCCCTATAACACTTAAAATATTATATAATAATTACATAAGGAGTATTTTTATAGGACTTGCACAACCAGTAATTACTCAACAAATGGTTATAACTGAACTTAACTAGAGTTGGTATTAATAGATATATTGCTTATAGATATTATAAAAATTAACTTACTTATAAAGATATTGAATATTTAAAGACTACTTTTAAACCTTAAGCTTGAAAAGGTAGAAGCAACATTAAAGTCCAATATTAAAAGACCTGGATAATAATAATTGATGTTAATAAAATGGAACTTAAGAGTACATTAAGACTTCATGGTTGGATGTTTGGAACCCTTATTACACTTAATATAGGAATATTCTTGGCATTAATGTCATTATTAGTAAAGTAAATTTATTTAATTACTCCTTATTTAATTGACCTTCTGTCAATTATTTTTTTTAGTCATTTTTTTTACAAAAATCATTTAAATTCTTGTTAATAACAATTCATACATATTAGTTGTTTCCATTGTTTTTAGTCTTTGCAAATATTACAGTATCTATGTTCTTAAGCTTTTTTATGTTTATCAAAGTTTGTTAACTATCTTGCTCCCTTTAAGTTAATAAGGAGGCACGTAATAATGAAAAGAATTACTTTAAGTGCGTTATTAATGACTTTATTTTTATTTATAGGATGTAATAATGGAGGAGTTAAAGAAGGGGAGGCAACAACATCTAATGGGTCAGTAATTAATTTGAAAGAAGTAAGTACAGACATAAAAAATGCTGTTGCTTTTGCAGCTAGTGTAAAAGAAGTTCGTATTTTAGTTAAGTCAATAGATGAACTTGCTGATGCTATTGGTAAGAAAATTCAGAATGATGGTGCTACTGGTACTGTAGCTAGTAAGAATGCTTCTTTGGTGGCAGGAGCATATAAAGTAGTAGCCGCAGTAGAGACTGGGTTGGGAGAATTAGAAAAAACAGTTGGGCTTTCTGAGGAATTGAAGAAAAAAGTTACTGCTGCTAAATCTTCAAGTACAAAATTTTTGACTACTTTAAAGGGAGCAACTGGTGAAATTGGACAAGATGACACTACTGATGCAAATGCAAAAAAAGCTATACTTAAAAGTGATGCTACTGGAGATAAAGGAGCTAAAGATCTTATTGCTTTAAATACAGCAATTGATGCGTTAGTAGACGCTGCTAATGCTGCAGTAACATCTGCAATTAAAGCGCTTACAACTCCTGTTAAGGCAGAAAAAAACCAACTAGAAAATAACTAATTTAAGTAGTCATTATAAGATTAGGTTTTTAATTAAAAGTAAATAACTGAAAAATAAAGTCAATAAAAAGAAAGCTAGGAGCGGTATTCCTCTTAGCTTTTGATTTTTTATTGTATCTTTGTAAGATTCTTATGTTCTCTTTTAAACAATTACAAATTACACTGATTGTAGTAGTATTTTAAGAGGTTCTTTTTGTGCTTTTATTTTAAGTGTACTACATTTTATGGTAGTTGTTATGAATTAAAAGTTAAGTAGGGTTATAACTTGCAAGGGGGAGATATGCATAAGAGTATTTTGCCATTATTTATTTTAATATTTTTAAGTTTATTTTCATGTGATATAAATACCCTTAATGAAATGATGCTTAAATCAAGAGAAAAATATTTAAAACAAAGTGACAAGGTAGAAGATTTAAATCCTAAGGATGGAAAGCAAGAAGGTGAATTGGATGAAGGCTTAAAACATCAAGTGGTGCAAGACTTTCCTTTAGTGCCTGTTAATAATATGAATACAGAGAGCCCAGTGTTTCATAATCCCCCATACTATCCTTATCTAGAAGAAATAAATATAAACGAAGAAGATTTAGTTCCATTTACTAAGGAAGAAAAAGACGCACAAGAAAAAATTGAAAAGGTAAAAAGTCTTCTTGGAAGTTCTGGATTTGCTAAATTAATTGAAGACGCACGTAAATTAAAAAGTGAATTCGAGCAGCTAGAATCTAATTTTTATAGTACATTTTCAGATCTCAAAAATAAAATAAATAGTTATTCTAGAGGACGTTATTCTAGAGAGAATAAAACAAACAGACATAAACTAATTCAATTGCTTAATCAGTTAAATGAAGAAAGATCTCATGTTGATAGGTTTAGGATTCAAGTTGATAATGGTCTTTACGAGAGAATATCTGCAAAATCCTTCTTTGAGAAATCTCAAAACACTTTAAAAGAAGCTATTACCAAGAGATTAAAAAGTAAGTTATCTAGACATTCTTTATTAAGAAGAGGAGATAGTGATTTACTAGCTAGAAAGGCACGAAGTGAAGCAGAAAATGCTTTAAGTCAATTAGAATCTTCTTCTAGGATAGGTGAAGCAATGGGGAGAAAGAAAGATATAGGAAAACTTATCAAAGACGCTAAATCTCATCTAGGGAGTCTTTAATAGTACAAGGTACTTTAAGATACCCTCTAATACCTAATGTTTAAAAAGGAGAGTCTTCTTTTAAATGGAGCTTTCTTAAATTTTATTTAGATAAGTTTCTAAAAATAATTATCTTTAGAAGTTGTTTTTTTGAATACTAATATGGGAAGAGAAAATTTATTAAATAAGGATTATAAAGTTTTAGATAAAGGCTTTATAAAGCTTATTGATTATATGGGTAGTGATGATAGGATCGTTCAGGCTGCAAGAATTTCATATCGCAGTGAAAGCATTAAAAGGGACGATAATGAACTTATTGATTATTTAATACGAAATGAACATACAAGTCCATTTGAACAAGTTGTCTTTACCTTTTATGTTAAGGCTCCCTTATTTATTGCAAGACAATGGATGAGACATAGAACAGCTAGGATTAATGAAGTATCTGGTTCTTATAGTTTAATGAAGGGAGAATTTTATCTTCCAGAAGATATACAAATTCAAGAGCTTGATAGTAATCAACGTGTGAATGAAAAAATGGAATCTCCTCAATTTACTAAAGATATATTACTTGATTTAGAAAAAAGTCAAACATATTGTTACAAGCTATATCAAGATATGATAGATTGCAATGTTTTAAAGGAAATATCTAGAATAGCTTTGCCTCTAAGTTTATATACTGAATGGTATTGGCAGATTGATTTAAAAAATCTTTTTCATTTTATAAAGTTAAGATTCCTATAACACTTAACCATATTATATAATAATTATATAAGGAGTATTTTATGGGACTTGCACAACCAGTAATTACTCAACAAATGGTTATAGCTGAACTTAACTAGAGCTGGTATTAATAGAGATATTGCTATTTAGTTTGCTTACAGATATTATAAAAATGAGCTTACTTATAAAGATATTGAATATTTAAAAGACTACTTTTAACCTTAAGCTTGAAAAGTTAGAAGCAACATTACAATCTGATATTAAGGACTTGGATAATAAAATTGATACTGTTGAGAATAATCTTAATTCCAAAATAGATACTAAATTCAATGAACTTGATAATAAAATTGATGTTAATAAAATGGAACTTAAGAGTACATTAAGACTTCATGGTTGGATGTTTGGAACCCTTATTACACTTAATATAGGAATATTTTTAGCATTAATGTCATTATTAGTAAAGTAAATTTATTTAATTACTCCTTATTTAATTGACCTTCTGTCAATTATTTCTTTTAGTCATTTTTTTACAAAAATCATTTAAATTCTTGTTAGCAACAATTCATACATACTAGTTGTTTCCATTGTTTTTAGTCTTTAAAGTATTAAGGTATCTATGTTTTTGGCTTTTTTATTTTGCTTATCAAAGGTTGTTAACTATCTTGTTCCCTTTAAGTTAATAAGGAGGCACGTAATAATGAAAAGAATTACTTTAAGTGCGTTATTAATGACTTTATTTTTACTTATAGGATGTAATAATGAAGTAGCAGAAAAAGATCCACAAAAGGTATTTTTAACTTCTATTGCTAATTTAGGTAAGGGATTCTTAGATGTTTTTGTGACTTTTGGTGATATGGTAACTAATGCTTTTGGTATTAAGGCAGATACTAAGAAAAGTGAGGTAGGGAAGTATTTTACTGATATTGAAACTACTATGACATCAGTAAAAAAGAAGTTGCAAGACGCAGTTAAAAAGAATGGGAATTACTTAAAAGTGAAAGAAGTAGTTGATCAGTTTATTACAGGCAAATTAGACAAGATCGCAGAAGGGGCTAAGACCGCTGGTGAGGCTATTGGTGATGCTGGTGACCCAATTGCTAATGTTGCTGCTCATGATGCTGGTGCTGGTGCTGGTGTTGCTGGTGCTGACGTCGAGAAACTAGTAAAGGGCATTAAAGATATTGTAGACGTGGTACTTAAAGATAAAGGAAGTGCTGATGCTGGTACTGATAAAAAGGCTGCAGATGGAGATACTGCAAGAACAGCTAATGGTGGTAATGATGAAGCAGGTAAGCTATTTGCTTCTGCTAATGCTGGTACTGCTGCTAATGCAAAAAAAGCTGCAGCTGATGCTGCTAAAGCTGTTGGGGCTGTAACTGGTGCTGATATTCTACAAGCTATGGTTAAAGATGATGGTGATGCTGCTAAGTTAGCTTCAAAGGCTGATGCTAACTCTGCTAAAAAAGATGCAGTTATTGCAGGCGCTATTGCTTTAAGAGCTATGGCTAAGGGGGGTAAGTTTGCTGGTCCTAGTGATGATGATCAAGGAGCTGTTGCTCCTATAGTTAAAGGAGCAGCTGTAAGTGCTGTTACTAAGGCATTAAATACATTAACTATTGCTATAAGAAATACTGTTGATAGTGGTTTAAAGTCAATAAATGCTAAACTAGCAGCCGTTACACAAGAAGATAAGTCTGCAGAAGCTACTCAACCTGCTGCTACTACACCTGCAAACGCAACTGGTGGAAACCAATAAAAAATTATAAATAAAACATACATAACTAAATAAAGTCATTTGAGGGAAACTCTTCTTTTCATAAGAATTGTTTTCCTTTTTTACTATCTGTAATAATACTTAGGTCTAAATATTATTGGTAACAATCCTTTAATAACAGATTGATGGTAAGATTGCATTTAAGCTTTTTGATAAACTTAAGAAAATAGACTAAATACTTTATGTTATACTTAGGAACTCTTTTAAATCACATTTTACTACAAAGAGATTCCTATAACACTTAACCATATTATATAATAATTACATAAGAGTATTTTATGGGACTTGCACAACCAGTAATTACTCAACAAATGGTTATAACTGATCTTAACTAAAGCTGGTATTAATAGAGATATTGTTATTGAGCTTGCTTACATATATTATAAAATTAGCTTACTTATAAAGATATTAAATATTTAAAAGACTACTTTTAACCTTAAGCTTGAAAAGTTAGAAGCAACATTAAAGTCCAATATTAAAGACTTGGATAATAAAATTGATACTGTTGAGAATAATCTTAATTCCAAAATAGATACTAAATTCAATGAACTTGATAATAAAATTGATGTTAATAAAATGGAACTTAAGACTACATTAAGACTTCATGGTTGGATGTTTGGAACCCTTATTACACTTAATATAGGAATATTTTTAGCATTAAAGTCCAATATTAAAAGACCTGGATAATAATAATTGAATTTCTGTCAATTATTTTTTTTATAAAAATCACTTTTGTTGATTGTTTAATTACACACATTCTTTGAAATATTACAGTATCTATGTTCTTAAGCTTTTTTATGTTTATCAAAGTTTGTTAACTATCTTGCTCCCTTTAAGTTAATAAGGAGGCACGTAATAATGGAGGAGCTAAAGAAGGGGCGGCAATAAAGGCTGATGGGTCAGTAATTAATTTATCAAAAGTAAGTACAGACATAAAAAATGCTGTTGATTTTGCAGCTAGTGTTAAAGAAGTTCGTATTTTAGTTGAGTCAATAGATAAACTTGCTAAAGCTATTGGTCAGAAAATTCAAGCAAATGGTCTTGCTGGTGAAGCTGATCATAATGGGTCGTTAATTGCAGGAGCATATAATATAGTATTGTTTGCAGAGACTAAATTGGGAGACTTAGAACAAACAGTTGGGCTTCCTAATGAATTAAAGGCAAAGGTTACTGATTCTAAAAGTAAAGCTAAAGCTTTCTTAGATAAATTGAAAGGGGGGCATGCTGACCTTGGTAAAAAAGATGCTACTGATGATAATGCAAAGAAAGCTATAGATAAAGATAATGGTGAGAAAACTAAAGGAGCTTCTGATCTTATTGCTTTAAATACAGCAATTGGTGCGTTAGTAGACGCTGCTGATGATGCAGTAAAATCTGCAATGGCAGGTCTTACAACTCCTAAGGCAGATAAATCTGAATAATTTAATTAATTATTATAAGATTAGTTTTTTTATTAAAAGTAAATAACTGAAAAATAAAGTCAATAAAAAGAAAGCTAGGAGCGGTATTGCTCTTAGCTTTTGATTTTTAATTGTATCTTTGTAAGATTCTTATGTTCTCTTTTGAACAATTACAAATTATAACTGATTGTATTATTTTATGAGGTTCTTTTTGTGCTTTTATTTTAAGTGTACTACATTTTATGGTAGTTGTTATGAATTAAAAGTTAAGTAGGGTTATAACTTGCAAGGGGGAGATATGCATAAGAGTATTTTGCCATTATTTATTTTAATATTTTTAAGTTTATTTTCATGTGATATAAATACCCTTAATGAAATGATGCTCAAATCAAGAGAAAAATATTTAAAACAAAGCAACAAGGTAGAAGATTTAAATCCTAAGGATGGAAAGCAAGAAGGTGAATTGGAAGAAGGCGTAAAACATCAAGTGGTTCAGGACTTTCCTTTAGTGCCTGTTAATAATATGAATACAGAGATTCCAGTATTTCATAATCCCCCATACTATCCTTATCTAGAAGAAATAAATATAAACGAAGAAGATTTACTTCCAATTACTAAGGACGAAAAAGACGCACAAGAAAAAATTGAAAGGGTAGAAAGTATTCTTAAAGGTTCTGGATTTGCTAAATTAATTGAGAATGCACGTGAGCTTAAAGATGAATATGAACGATTAAGAGTCGATTTGTATAATATACTCTCAAAACTCCAAGAGAAAAGAAGTTTCAAAGGGTTGAGTCTAGGAAGGGATAAATTTAGGAAAAATAGCATGGAGATAGAGAATGTAAATCGTTGGTACAGTTGGGTAAGGGAAGAAGATTCTAATTTTGAGAGGCTTATAAATGAAATTGATATTGCAATACAAGGTATAGGGTCTGCAGAATTTTTTTTTAAGAGAGCACAAGACACTTTAAAGGAATCCATTATCAAAAGATTAAAAAATTCAGCAAATTGGAGACATAGATTATCTTATGTACCAGCGCAATTATCTGAAATTGCACGAAGTGATGCAGAAAATGCTTTACGTCAATTAGAATCTTCTTCTTTGAAGATAGGTGAAGTAATGGGAAGAAAGAAAGATATAGAAAAACTTATTCAAGAAGCAAGATCTGTTCTAGTAGGTTTTAGGAGATAAGAAAATATATATATAAATATATTTTATAATACTAATGTTTGAAAAGGAGAGTCTTCTTTTCAATGGAGCTCTCTTAAATTTTATTTAGATAAGTTTCTAAAAATAATTATCTTTAGAAGTTGTTTTTTTGAATACTAATATGGGAAGAGAAGATTTATTAAATAAGGATTATAGAGTTTTAGATAAAGGCTTTATAAAGCTTATTGATTATATGGGTAGTGATGATAGGATCGTTCAGGCTGCAAGAATTTCATATCGCAGTGAAAGCTTTAAAAGGGACGATAATGAACTTATTGATTATTTAATACGAAATGAACATACAAGTCCATTTGAACAAGTTGTCTTTACCTTTTATGTTAAGGCTCCCATATTTATTGCAAGACAATGGATGAGACATAGAACAGCTAGGATTAATGAAGTATCTGGTTCTTATAGTTTAATGAGAGAAGAATTTTATCTTCCAGAAGATATACAAATTCAAGAGCTTGATAGTAATCAATGTGTGAATGAAAAAATGGAATCTCCTCAATTTACTAAAGATATATTAATTGAGTTAGAAAAAAGTCAAAAATATTGTTACAAGCTATATCAAGATATGATAGATTGCAATGTTTTAAAGGAAATATCTAGAATAGTTTTGCCTCTAAGTTTATATACTGAATGGTATTGGCAGATTGATTTAAAAAATCTTTTTCATTTTATAAAGTTAAGATTGGGATTAAATGAATCGAAAGAAGTTAATGAAAATTCATCAAAAGAAATGCGTGAGTATGCCAATATATTGCTTGATATTATTGAAAAAATTGTGCCAATTGCTGCTAAAAGCTTTAAAAATCATATTTTAAAAGGATGTAGATTTTCTTATGAAGAAATAATGGCAATTTCTGCTGCTTTAGATACCAGTAAGTTAAAATTGGATAGTAAAGCATTAAATAGATTAAAAGATAAGCTTAATATTAAATAGTAAACAAAGTTTCCCCTTTTATTGAATTATTGTAATAATGATATATATTTTATAGAAAATAATTGAATTTTATATGCGGTGACTAAGGATATGAATTTTATGTATAGTAGGTTTGTTTTTATATTTTGTGTGACTTGTTTTATAAGTTGTGATTTATTCAAAAATAATAGTAATCAAGGTCATTTATCGAAAGACCTAGAAAGTATTAATTTAAAATCAGATTGGAAAAGTAATCTTGGACTTAATAAAGAAGAGCTTGATACATTAACTTTTTTTGTCAATGCATTAAAAGATGAATTTACAAAAACATATACTAGCGCAGCTAATTTTAATTTTTATTTAAAAGGAGATGTGTTTAAGATAGAAGAATATATAAAAAGGTTTTTATTAAAACTGAAAGATAAGGGTAAAGTTAAAGAACTGATTAGTTATATTAAATATGGTAGAGACAATTCACCTAATGTAGAGGGTAGAGATGAAAGTCTTAATATAGATGCGGAAGAGCATTATAGACTAGAGAGTAGACTTGCTAGTGTTTTTGATAATTATTTTATGTTCTTAAATTCCCCATCTCCGCTTTTTGGTGGTGATCCTGAAGATAAAGTATTGAATGGTATTAAAGATGTGTGTTATGAGTTTAGAGCTTCACATAAACCTTCCAGATAGGATTTATCTTATATCATGATATAATGTAGGTTCAGCAGTTGATATAATTGATAAGATATTTTGGAAATTATATGTTATTTGCAAATAAACAATCACAAAGATATTATACACATCCTAATGATACTGTTGCGTTTAACAAATTATTAAAATTTTTCCCAAGTCCTTCTTTTGTAAATTTTTAGATGTTTTTTAGCTTTAACTCTGGCAATTTCAAGTGAGTTCAAAGATCGCAATAAACTTTGTAAGAGTAGGAGAAAAGAACTCAGGAATCAGATTAAATAAACTTGAAATAAATAAATGTAATTAACAACATGGTGAAAAGACCAGTCAGTGCTGATCTGTCAGCAGTGTGGATAGAGCAGTCGCTAACTTTTTTGTTGTTTTTTTAAATAACAAATGAAATAGTTAAAATCAAAGTCATTTTGCATTGAAGAAAAAAAAGGCTTCCATTAAGTTTTTAATAACATTATTATCATTTGTATTAATACTTAGTGTATTAAAATTATATGTACTATTGATTAATTGTTTTTTGTGTTATTTTTCTGCTTTCATAGTTTGATTCATCATCGTCTTCTTCTTCATATTCAAACTAAGAGCAAAGCTTTTTTAAATTTTCTATGTATTTATAGAGGTCGAAAAAAAGAAGGTTGTTTAAGTAAAAGAATTATTATTATACAATACAAATATAAACT
>NZ_AP027075.1:0-10409 GCF_027925085.1 Candidatus Borrelia fainii | reverse complement strand
TATTAATTATTTTTTAGTATAAAACACTTAGTCAATTATACCATAAACGATTCCCAATTATCCAACAAATATTCAAGCAAAAACTTCTCAAGTTTTTGCTTGTTTTTCACAAGAATCAACTGCTTCTCTTTATCCTCTAAATTAAATCTAACAATAACAGGTTTACACTCTGAAGGACTTCTCTTAACTCTTATATCATTAATAATTTTATTCAAAGAACTTTGCATAACATCTTGCTCACTTACATTTTCATTTTCTAAATAAGCACCGATTTTAATATATCTGTATATCATAGTTCTACTAAATTTATAATCTAAACAAAACTCATAAAAATTATCATATCCATCAAATCTATATAATTTATTCTTCTTTATCTCATAAAGTGCCTTGGCTAGTTCCAGTCTATTAACAACTTCTTCCAAAGTTCGAGCCTTAATTTCTTCTTTAAGTTGTCTATACCTTGATCGAGCCTTTTCTTTATCAGAAACATCCTCAATTTGAGTGACATCTCCCACCCTGCTTTTAATAGTATTAAGTATATCCATTTTCATCTTTATTCCCTCAACATAAATATTTGTAAACCAGTTTACAAATATTTATGTTGTTTTTATATTTTAAATACCTTCAATAACTTCAGCAACCTTTAAATATTCATTATAATATCGTTCGCTCTCCTGAGGTTCTAATCTATAAGTAACCATCTTCTGAATAGCAGCACTTCTATGAATTTTAATCGGAACATATTCCTGATAAAGTTGTTGTAAGCTATAAAAAAATTCTTTCTTTATTTTCCTATTTTCTTCGTAAAGAGTTTGAATAACATAATAACTCTTAAAATCCTGTTTCTGATAAGCACTAATAATCTCTTGCATTTTACTTTTCAAAATATCATAACTTTCAATTGCCCATAGCTCTGCTGGTAAAGGAATAACAACCTTGGTAGCAATCATCAAAGAATTAATAAGCTCTTTATTAACCGATGGGGGGGTATCAATTAATATATAATCATAATTATCGAAATAAGGGGTTAAAATCGTTTTCAACTTATACTCCTGCCCAATAATATTCTCTCCTGAAAATTGAGAAAGCTTAATGTGTGATGGAGCAAAGTGCAAATTATCTGTTATTTCATGAACAATACTCATAAAAGACTTTTTAGACTTTAATACTTCGTAAATATTATATTCTCTTATATCGATTTTGTTTTCAAAATAAGGAAGAAAATAAGAAGTAACACTGGCCTGAGAATCAATATCTATAAGTAAAGTTTTATACTTTTTAGAAAAAATAAACCCCAACATTATTGCTGTTACACTTTTACCAACTCCACCCTTAATTGAAGAGATTGTTATAATATCTCTCACCTCATACCTCTAGAATCTAAACACTTAAACCTCTTATCATAAAAAAGTTTATCTAAATTATCTTCAGCAATTAAGAGTTCCTCAGACAAAGAATTAACAACGCCAATATCTTTTGCCTTAATTGAGATATTAAGCTTTTTAATCTTATTTTTTATTGTAAAATAAGAAATATTATTAATTTTAGCCAAAAAAAGAGGAGTATAATATTTTTTTCCCTCATATTCAATGAAGAAATTTCTCAAATCTGTTGTCTCTGCCAAACTCAACTACCTTTTTGCCATTCTTTCTTTAGCTTGCCTCTAATAAAATTTTGGGCCTCTTCACTTAAAAGCAACTCCCTTTTCTTAAAAAACAAGTCTTTAGAAGAAATTATACCTTCAATTTTATTTTTTTTTATATATCTCGAAAGATAAGAAGAATCACTATATCCCAACTCCTTTGAAAATTCTTTCAAATTTTTTAAAGAATTTAAAAAATTTAATGTAATTCGCACAACATTTTATCTCCTAAATAAATTTTCATTAATAGCACAAATTATTGTCTAATATAACTAACTTTATTATAAACCATGAACATCATTTTGTAAATCAAATTGACAAAATAACTTTTTTAGTATATATATACATTATGTTGATTTTGTTTTTTAAACATAGAGACAAAAAAGACCTAAAAATCAAGGTCTTAAACAAACTGAAATAAAGGATAAATCGATGAAAAATTTAAATTTCTTTTTATATAATAACAGCAAACTCAAGAAAAATCAAGTTAGACTAATAAAACTAATTTCCATCTTAAAATATCTAAACAAAAACAAGTTAGGGTATAACCAACAAGACATACTTAACTTAACTAACTTTTTTTTAAAAAAAGAGGGTTACACGGTCATTAAAATGAAAACATTACAAAAAGATTTGAGCTTCCTCAAAAAAAACAATGTAATAAAAACATTCATAATCAGACTTGGGGAATACAAAGGTTCAAAAATAAAGTACATACCAAAAAACAATGCATATCAAATATTAAAGCAAATACTCAATTCAACAGAAGAACTATTAGAAAGAACATTCAATATTATATATAAACTAAGCAAACAGGAAAAAATCAAAAATAAAACAGAGCAAAAAAATAGAACAAAAAATAGCAGTGTAAATAATAATATAAATAATAATATAAATAATAATATAAATAATAGAAAAAAAACAGGAACAAAAAGTGACAAACAACAACAAACAATAGAAAAAATATTAGAAAAATACATGTTATACAAGGGTAAACAACAAAAAATAACCAAAATATAAGAGTAATACAAAGAAAAAAATTAATACATGAGCCAGGAGAAAGGGGAAAAAGTAATTATAAGTACAAAATTAAGAATTTTTTTAAAAACCTAAGCTACTTTATAATACCCTGAAAATTTAGCAGGAAGAACATAAAAACAAACATAATAAACCAAACACACTGATAACAATAATAAAGGCAAAAAAACCTCTTTATATCAAATAGACAAACTTTTTGAATTAAAAATAAAAAAATTTGTACAAGTAAATAACATTTAACATGTTACTTTTTGATAGTCTCAACGAGATCAATAAGTGATAATAGATTATCCTCTCACCAAAGAAAAACACTTCTTAGAGCATTATAAATCTTACAAGAGGATTATTGTAATTACAATATTATACTTACTATTAAGACCACCTTGAAGTCATTACTAAAGACCAAGTAAAATACACTCATACCGCCTCAAAACCAGAAGAATTTAAAAGAAATACACACAACTAAAAAATAATGTCTCTATAAATAAAAATATCACCTTATCTCTCCAAATTTTTTTGGAAAATAAACTAGGAGAGCTAAAATCAAGTAATTACTTATCAAAAGTATAAATCTTTCATTGTCTTTTGATAAGTAAAGATTATTAGAATTAATGTATATGTCTCCTTGAGATACAAAAGGATTTTTAAAAAATACTCGTAGAGAAATATTTCAATTAAAATTTTTTGAGTGAAAAATCTATGTACGAAATAAATAATCTTTTTCCATTATATAAATAAAAAGAAAACCCCTTGGGGAAGGGGATTATTTAAAAGAATGTATGGTATGAAGTAAATATTGATAATAAATTCTTTTAATTTTAAAAAAGGAGAATATTTAATAATTAATTATTAGTTCAAAAATTAATCATTTCAAGTTTTTCTAAAAAATTGCTAAATATTTTTTTCTCAAAATTTTAAATAGATGTGCCAGGATTGATCAATAACCTTAAAATTTCGACTCGTATAAGTATTGACTACCTTAATGATAGCTTATTTACAAGTTAAATATTGATAATTTGCCTTACATTTGTTTTGAGGGATGAGGACAAAAAGTTTTAACTATAATTTTTTGAAGGTTCTTCTTTTATACTAACAAAATTTTTGAATATCTTGGGAATTAAGATAGACTATTATCTGCTTAATTTGAAATCTCTTCCGTTAAGAATAGATTTCACTTAGAATACAAGAAAAGAAAGTCCCTACTCCTACGTCTTGTTTTGGAGAGGATTGATAGGAGTGTAGGGAACTATTGATAGAATGCTTTCTACCGCATTTATATCTGTTTATAATATTATTTTATTTTTTTAATTTTGTAAATATTTTTAAAAAATTTTATTATATTCAACGCCAAGACCAAATATTCACATAATATCGAATCAATTGACGGTGCAACCAAGTGTAAATAAGTTAATAATAGTTCATATTTATAAGGTTATTAACGATATTTACCATTGTAAACTCAGATGTATTTTGATTAAATACATTGCACTTATTATCTTGCGTTAAAATCATGATCAAGGTTTTTTATTACTTTTAAAAGGCTCATTTGACCTGCTTGTAATGTAGAAATTTTTCTTCTCTTATGTCTACAGTTTAATTCTTGGTTTATTTTTTTATTAAATTCTTGCATTTTTTTAATCTCTAAGGCACTTGGTTCATAGTCGATCCATTTTTTGTCTATCCACCCTTTTTCCCATTCATAATAGCCTTCATTGTAGTTAGTTCCATTAAACTCATCGAAATGTCTTGAAAGCGCTGATATTAATTTTGCACCATATTGAAGCATTTTCTCTGTTTTTGTCTTTACGGCAAATTCATCATAATCATAGGCTTTACCCGTTTGCATATTGATGATATCAACAATTAGTTTAAAGGTATTTATGCAATTCATTGCAATATTGCCAAATGGAAGATCTGGACTACTTAAGCACTTGATATTGATAGCATATTTACTCTTTAAACTTCTAGGTATTTTGAAGAAATCGACTATAAATCCATCGACTTTGGCTTTGTAATTTGCCTCATACTGAGAATTACCGAAAAAGGTCTCCCGATGACCCTCAGTCATATAATTATCATAATTCAGCATCATAGGCAACTTTTTTTCTTGAAAATTATCTTGTTTAATATTTTCCATCTCATATCCTTTTTAGATCAAAAAGTTTTGCTTTGATCTCATACATTATTATAATATATATTAAATAAGAATCGATACAAATAGCTGATGATTTTTTTAGTACGAATTTTTTGTTTGCTTTAACACAAGTTCGAGACCCTTTTACCTGGAATCATTATTTTTTATATTTGATATTGTTTTTTTGCAGGTTTGTGATAAATTTAATTTATCTTTAACCTTTAACCATTTATAAGAAGCTTTGAGCAAGCAATTTTCTCAAAGCTTCTTATTGCTATATTACTACACAGTATTAATATAATAGTATAACGATAGATATATATTGTCTTACAGGATAGTTTGTTTGACCATAAAAACTCAAAAGAGTAAGACATGCGTCAATAAATATAGCAACGCATAAATATCTGCTTATAGGTAACTTTTTCCAAAAAAATTATAATCAATTCAAATTTACCAATTTTAAAATAATCAAACTATATACTATATTAATACTGTGTAGTAATATAGCAATAAGAAGCTTTGAGAAAATTGCTTGCTCAAAGCTTCTTATAAATGGTTAAAGGTTAAAGATAAATTAAATTTATCACAAACCTGCAAAAAAACAATATCAAATATAAAAAATAATGATTCCAGGTAAAAGGGTCTCGAACTTGTGTTAAAGCAAACAAAAAATTCGTACTAAAAAAATCATCAGCTATTTGTATCGATTCTTATTTAATATATATTATAATAATGTATGAGATCAAAGCAAAACTTTTTGATCTAAAAAGGATATGAGATGGAAAATATTAAACAAGATAATTTTCAAGAAAAAAAGTTGCCTATGATGCTGAATTATGATAATTATATGACTGAGGGTCATCGGGAGACCTTTTTCGGTAATTCTCAGTATGAGGCAAATTACAAAGCCAAAGTCGATGGATTTATAGTCGATTTCTTCAAAATACCTAGAAGTTTAAAGAGTAAATATGCTATCAATATCAAGTGCTTAAGTAGTCCAGATCTTCCATTTGGCAATATTGCAATGAATTGCATAAATACCTTTAAACTAATTGTTGATATCATCAATATGCAAACGGGTAAAGCCTATGATTATGATGAATTTGCCGTAAAGACAAAAACAGAGAAAATGCTTCAATATGGTGCAAAATTAATATCAGCGCTTTCAAGACATTTCGATGAGTTTAATGGAACTAACTACAATGAAGGCTATTATGAATGGGAAAAAGGGTGGATAGACAAAAAATGGATCGACTATGAACCAAGTGCCTTAGAGATTAAAAAAATGCAAGAATTTAATAAAAAAATAAACCAAGAATTAAACTGTAGACATAAGAGAAGAAAAATTTCTACATTACAAGCAGGTCAAATGAGCCTTTTAAAAGTAATAAAAAACCTTGATCATGATTTTAACGCAAGATAATAAGTGCAATGTATTTAATCAAAATACATCTGAGTTTACAATGGTAAATATCGTTAATAACCTTATAAATATGAACTATTATTAACTTATTTACACTTGGTTGCACCGTCAATTGATTCGATATTATGTGAATATTTGGTCTTGGCGTTGAATATAATAAAATTTTTTAAAAATATTTACAAAATTAAAAAAATAAAATAATATTATAAACAGATATAAATGCGGTAGAAAGCATTCTATCAATAGTTCCCTACACTCCTATCAATCCTCTCCAAAACAAGACGTAGGAGTAGGGACTTTCTTTTCTTGTATTCTAAGTGAAATCTATTCTTAACGGAAGAGATTTCAAATTAAGCAGATAATAGTCTATCTTAATTCCCAAGATATTCAAAAATTTTGTTAGTATAAAAGAAGAACCTTCAAAAAATTATAGTTAAAACTTTTTGTCCTCATCCCTCAAAACAAATGTAAGGCAAATTATCAATATTTAACTTGTAAATAAGCTATCATTAAGGTAGTCAATACTTATACGAGTCGAAATTTTAAGGTTATTGATCAATCCTGGCACATCTATTTAAAATTTTGAGAAAAAAATATTTAGCAATTTTTTAGAAAAACTTGAAATGATTAATTTTTGAACTAATAATTAATTATTAAATATTCTCCTTTTTTAAAATTAAAAGAATTTATTATCAATATTTACTTCATACCATACATTCTTTTAAATAATCCCCTTCCCCAAGGGGTTTTCTTTTTATTTATATAATGGAAAAAGATTATTTATTTCGTACATAGATTTTTCACTCAAAAAATTTTAATTGAAATATTTCTCTACGAGTATTTTTTAAAAATCCTTTTGTATCTCAAGGAGACATATACATTAATTCTAATAATCTTTACTTATCAAAAGACAATGAAAGATTTATACTTTTGATAAGTAATTACTTGATTTTAGCTCTCCTAGTTTATTTTCCAAAAAAATTTGGAGAGATAAGGTGATATTTTTATTTATAGAGACATTATTTTTTAGTTGTGTGTATTTCTTTTAAATTCTTCTGGTTTTGAGGCGGTATGAGTGTATTTTACTTGGTCTTTAGTAATGACTTCAAGGTGGTCTTAATAGTAAGTATAATATTGTAATTACAATAATCCTCTTGTAAGATTTATAATGCTCTAAGAAGTGTTTTTCTTTGGTGAGAGGATAATCTATTATCACTTATTGATCTCGTTGAGACTATCAAAAAGTAACATGTTAAATGTTATTTACTTGTACAAATTTTTTTATTTTTAATTCAAAAAGTTTGTCTATTTGATATAAAGAGGTTTTTTTGCCTTTATTATTGTTATCAGTGTGTTTGGTTTATTATGTTTGTTTTTATGTTCTTCCTGCTAAATTTTCAGGGTATTATAAAGTAGCTTAGGTTTTTAAAAAAATTCTTAATTTTGTACTTATAATTACTTTTTCCCCTTTCTCCTGGCTCATGTATTAATTTTTTTCTTTGTATTACTCTTATATTTTGGTTATTTTTTGTTGTTTACCCTTGTATAACATGTATTTTTCTAATATTTTTTCTATTGTTTGTTGTTGTTTGTCACTTTTTGTTCCTGTTTTTTTTCTATTATTTATATTATTATTTATATTATTATTTATATTATTATTTACACTGCTATTTTTTGTTCTATTTTTTTGCTCTGTTTTATTTTTGATTTTTTCCTGTTTGCTTAGTTTATATATAATATTGAATGTTCTTTCTAATAGTTCTTCTGTTGAATTGAGTATTTGCTTTAATATTTGATATGCATTGTTTTTTGGTATGTACTTTATTTTTGAACCTTTGTATTCCCCAAGTCTGATTATGAATGTTTTTATTACATTGTTTTTTTTGAGGAAGCTCAAATCTTTTTGTAATGTTTTCATTTTAATGACCGTGTAACCCTCTTTTTTTAAAAAAAAGTTAGTTAAGTTAAGTATGTCTTGTTGGTTATACCCTAACTTGTTTTTGTTTAGATATTTTAAGATGGAAATTAGTTTTATTAGTCTAACTTGATTTTTCTTGAGTTTGCTGTTATTATATAAAAAGAAATTTAAATTTTTCATCGATTTATCCTTTATTTCAGTTTGTTTAAGACCTTGATTTTTAGGTCTTTTTTGTCTCTATGTTTAAAAAACAAAATCAACATAATGTATATATATACTAAAAAAGTTATTTTGTCAATTTGATTTACAAAATGATGTTCATGGTTTATAATAAAGTTAGTTATATTAGACAATAATTTGTGCTATTAATGAAAATTTATTTAGGAGATAAAATGTTGTGCGAATTACATTAAATTTTTTAAATTCTTTAAAAAATTTGAAAGAATTTTCAAAGGAGTTGGGATATAGTGATTCTTCTTATCTTTCGAGATATATAAAAAAAAATAAAATTGAAGGTATAATTTCTTCTAAAGACTTGTTTTTTAAGAAAAGGGAGTTGCTTTTAAGTGAAGAGGCCCAAAATTTTATTAGAGGCAAGCTAAAGAAAGAATGGCAAAAAGGTAGTTGAGTTTGGCAGAGACAACAGATTTGAGAAATTTCTTCATTGAATATGAGGGAAAAAAATATTATACTCCTCTTTTTTTGGCTAAAATTAATAATATTTCTTATTTTACAATAAAAAATAAGATTAAAAAGCTTAATATCTCAATTAAGGCAAAAGATATTGGCGTTGTTAATTCTTTGTCTGAGGAACTCTTAATTGCTGAAGATAATTTAGATAAACTTTTTTATGATAAGAGGTTTAAGTGTTTAGATTCTAGAGGTATGAGGTGAGAGATATTATAACAATCTCTTCAATTAAGGGTGGAGTTGGTAAAAGTGTAACAGCAATAATGTTGGGGTTTATTTTTTCTAAAAAGTATAAAACTTTACTTATAGATATTGATTCTCAGGCCAGTGTTACTTCTTATTTTCTTCCTTATTTTGAAAACAAAATCGATATAAGAGAATATAATATTTACGAAGTATTAAAGTCTAAAAAGTCTTTTATGAGTATTGTTCATGAAATAACAGATAATTTGCACTTTGCTCCATCACACATTAAGCTTTCTCAATTTTCAGGAGAGAATATTATTGGGCAGGAGTATAAGTTGAAAACGATTTTAACCCCTTATTTCGATAATTATGATTATATATTAATTGATACCCCCCCATCGGTTAATAAAGAGCTTATTAATTCTTTGATGATTGCTACCAAGGTTGTTATTCCTTTACCAGCAGAGCTATGGGCAATTGAAAGTTATGATATTTTGAAAAGTAAAATGCAAGAGATTATTAGTGCTTATCAGAAACAGGATTTTAAGAGTTATTATGTTATTCAAACTCTTTACGAAGAAAATAGGAAAATAAAGAAAGAATTTTTTTATAGCTTACAACAACTTTATCAGGAATATGTTCCGATTAAAATTCATAGAAGTGCTGCTATTCAGAAGATGGTTACTTATAGATTAGAACCTCAGGAGAGCGAACGATATTATAATGAATATTTAAAGGTTGCTGAAGTTATTGAAGGTATTTAAAATATAAAAACAACATAAATATTTGTAAACTGGTTTACAAATATTTATGTTGAGGGAATAAAGATGAAAATGGATATACTTAATACTATTAAAAGCAGGGTGGGAGATGTCACTCAAATTGAGGATGTTTCTGATAAAGAAAAGGCTCGATCAAGGTATAGACAACTTAAAGAAGAAATTAAGGCTCGAACTTTGGAAGAAGTTGTTAATAGACTGGAACTAGCCAAGGCACTTTATGAGATAAAGAAGAATAAATTATATAGATTTGATGGATATGATAATTTTTATGAGTTTTGTTTAGATTATAAATTTAGTAGAACTATGATATACAGATATATTAAAATCGGTGCTTATTTAGAAAATGAAAATGTAAGTGAGCAAGATGTTATGCAAAGTTCTTTGAATAAAATTATTAATGATATAAGAGTTAAGAGAAGTCCTTCAGAGTGTAAACCTGTTATTGTTAGATTTAATTTAGAGGATAAAGAGAAGCAGTTGATTCTTGTGAAAAACAAGCAAAAACTTGAGAAGTTTTTGCTTGAATATTTGTTGGATAATTGGGAATCGTTTATGGTATAATTGACTAAGTGTTTTATACTAAAAAATAATTAATT